>DATGKJ010000108.1:0-24443 GCA_035294685.1 Terriglobia bacterium
CAGAATCTCCTTGGTTCTCTCATCCGCCACGCGCGGAACCACCACCTGGACTTCAATAAATTCATCGCCGCGCAATCCCGGCTCGCGCAGTGAAGGCGCTCCCTTCCCGCGCAGCCGCAAGGTTTGCCCGCTCTGCGTGCCAGGGGGGATGCGAATGACGCTCGTTCCATCCAGCGTAGGCACCTCCACTTTTGCCCCGAGCGCAGCCTCAGTCACCGTGACAGGCACTTTCACATAAATATTGTCGCCCTTGCGTTCAAAGAGAGGATGGGGGGCGACTTCCGTAATGATATAGAGATCGCCGCGCGGCCCTCCGTTCAGTCCGGCATTGCCTTTTCCCGCCACCCGCACGCGCGAGCCGGTATCGACGCCGGCGGGAATGCGCACTTCAAACGTCTCCGGCTTGCGAATGAGTCCCGAGCCCCCACAGGTTGCACACCTTGGCCGCTGCTTGCCGGAACCTCCGCAATCAGGACAGGGACCGCTGAATCGCATCGCGCCCACCTGCTGCGACAGTTTGCCTGTGCCTCCGCAGGTTTTACAGGCGACGGCTGGACCGCTGGCAGTACCCGTTCCATGGCAAACCGTGCATTCCTCATTGCGCGCCATGGTCAGCCGCAGTTGAGTTCCGCGGATGGCATCCCAGAATCCCAGCCGCACGTGATGTTCCAGGTCGCTGCCCCTTTGCGGACCTTCACGCTCGTGGGCACGCTGCTCGCGCGAAAAGATCTGCGAGAAGAGGTCTCGGAAAGCGCCGCCAAATCCTCCCCGGCTCTCTTCCTCGGCGCCTTCGCCAGTCCCGAAATTGGAAAAGTCAAAGCCGGAGAAATCGAAGCCGCCAAACCCGCCGCCCGGGCCAGCCCCCGCCTGTGCGCCAGCGCGGAAGCCATCCTGAGGAATGTTATCGGCGTAGAAGCCGTACTGATCGTAAATCTTGCGCTTCTTTTCATCACTCAGAATTTCATAGGCTTCGGAAATCTCCTTGAATCTTTCCTCTGCTTTCTTATCACCCGGATTTAAGTCAGGATGATGCTTCCGCGCCAGGTGACGGTAAGCTTTGCGAATAGCTTCCGGCTTGGCGTTGCGGTCTACGCCCAGAATGGCGTAGTAATCTTTTTGGGTTCCGACAGGCATCGTTGATTAGATTTGCTTGCCCGGTTAAGGACGCTTCTCCATTTCAGTTCTTGCTCAGGTTTGAAATGACGTTCAGATGATCCGGGCAGCGCGAAGCCATCCACGCCTCCAATTGACGGCGAATCTCATAGGCCAAAGGGTTGTCCACGATCGGCTTATCCAAATCAATCTCCACCAGTTGTCTCCAATGGCACTGAGGGCATTCCACACCCACGTGCGCCCGGTGTTTAACCGGCGCGGTTTCTCTCAGGGTTTCGCTATGCAAGTTTCACCTCGATTTCTGAACGGGTCCGGCTGAAGCTCTGCGCATCGAGTTACACGTATGGTTCCTGAATGCGCAGACTCCAGCGTCGGATCAGTTCTTCTTCTTGTCTTCGTCCACCACCTCAGCGTCAATCACTTCGCCTTCGCCCTGGGCTTTGCCTTGCCCGCCGCTTGTGGAAGAGCCGGCTTGAGCGCCTCCATCCTGGGAGGCAGAGCTCGCGGCCCCTGGCTGCGCCTGCTTGTACATCGCTTCCGCCAGCTTGTGAGAAGCCTGCGTCAACCGATCCACCGCGGCCGTGATCTGAGAAGTGTCGTTACCCTGGATCGCCTTCTTGGCCTCCTCAATCGCAGCTTCAATGTTACGGGCGTCCGCGTCGGAAATCTTGCTGCGATGTTCCTTCAGCATTTTTTCAGTGGAGTAGACCATCGCATCCGCGCGGTTTTTAACTTCGATTTCTTCCTTGCGCTTCCGGTCTTCATCCGCATGCGCCTCGGCTTCCTTGGTCATGCGGTCAATTTCCTCCTTGCTGAGGCCGCTGGAGGAAGTAATCGTGATCTTTTGCTCCTTGCCAGTGCCCAGGTCCTTGGCCGAGACGTTCAGGATGCCGTTGGCGTCGATATCGAACGTGACTTCAATCTGCGGGACGCCGCGCGGAGCAGGTGGGATCCCAACCAGGTGGAATTTGCCAAGGGTGCGATTGTCCTTGGCCATGGGCCGCTCGCCTTGCAGCACGTGAATCTCAACGGATGTTTGGTTATCGGCCGCCGTCGAGAAGACCTCGCTTTTGCGCGTCGGAATGGTGGTGTTGCGGGGAATTAGCGGGGTGGAAACGCCACCCAGCGTTTCGATTCCCAGCGTGAGCGGAGTTACATCCAGCAGCAGCAGGTCTTTAACTTCCCCGCCGAGCACGCCAGCCTGCACTGCCGCGCCCACGGCCACGACTTCATCAGGGTTTACGCCTTTGTGCGGCTCTTTGCCCAGGAACAGGTCGCGGACAATCTGCTGGATGCGCGGGATGCGCGTTGAACCGCCGACCAGAACGACTTCGTTGATCTTGTCCGGGCCGACGCCGGCATCCTGCAAAGCCTGTTTGACCGGGCCAACAGACCGCTGGAAGATGTCCTCGCACATCTGCTCGAACCTTGCGCGCGTGAGCTTCATAGTGAGGTGCTTGGGTCCTGAAGCATCCGCGGTGATAAAGGGCAGATTGATGTCGGTTTCAAGCAGCGTTGAAAGCTCCATCTTCGCCTTTTCTGCGGCTTCCTTAAGCCGTTGCAGGGCCATGCGATCCTTGGAAAGATCGATCCCCTGATCCTTGCGAAACTCGTCCACAATCCAGTCGATGATCCGTTTGTCGATGTCGTCGCCGCCCAAATGGGTGTCGCCGTTGGTCGACTTCACTTCGACGACGCCCTCGCCGACCTCAAGAATCGAGATGTCAAAGGTTCCGCCGCCAAAGTCATAGACCGCGATCGTTTCGTCCTTCTTCTTGTCCAGGCCGTAAGCCAGCGCCGCCGCGGTCGGCTCATTGACAATGCGCAGCACTTCCAGCCCGGCAATCCTGCCGGCGTCTTTGGTGGCTTGCCGCTGGCTGTCATTGAAATAAGCTGGCACGGTGATCACCGCCTGAGTCACTTTCTCTCCCAGATATTGCTCGGCAGCGTCCTTCATTTTCTGCAGGATCAAAGCCGAAATCTCAGGCGGGGAATACTCCTTGCCCTGCGCCACTACGCGTACGTCGCCGTTTGGCCCTTCAACCACCTTGTAAGGAACTGTCTTAATTTCGCTCTGCACTTCATTGAAGCGACGCCCCATGAATCGCTTGATGGAATAAATCGTATTCTCAGGGTTTGTAATGGCCTGCCGCTTTGCTGTCTGGCCTACCAGTCGCTCTCCCGACTTTGTAAATGCCACTACAGACGGGGTGGTCCGCGCACCCTCAGGGTTGGCAATTACGACAGGTTCTCCCCCCTCCATGACGGCCACAACCGAGTTGGTCGTGCCGAGGTCAATTCCAATAATCTTTGCCATGCTCGCTCTCCTCAGAATTATTAATACCGCATCTCAACCTTTTAGATGCACAAATCTCTTAGTTCGTTACTATAATAATCCTTGAGTATATGATTGTCAATTATTATAATAAGCCATTTATTTTAAGTGAGTTAAAAGTCTTATCTGTCAGCTATGGGGTTCGATTTTTACTTTTAAGTCTTAAGCCGCCTTTGATCTTATCCATCGAATCTCCGTCGTCTCAAAAACCGTTGTTCAGCCGGATTCTCGCCGTGATAAAGCTTACGGATGTTGGTTGAGTTGCTAAGATGCCAGATTTCAGCTCGCAGAGATCAACTGCGATGTGGATTATGAGATTGGAGTCGGCGATGGATAGGCTCAGTAGTATATTCGAGTGAACCAGAATCCCAGCCGTGGCGTCTTGCTTTATGAAATCTGAAATGAGCGCGCTGTTGAGTGAGGTGCAGAGGGCCGCGGTGGACACTCGCGACGTGGTGGCGCGCGACTTTGAAGAGCAGATTTCTGACTACCTCCGCCTTGCCTTCCGCGTTGCGCTGGGAGTGCTTCACAACCACGAAGGAGCTGAGGACGTTGCCCAGGAAGCCGTATTGCGCGCATTTCAGAATGTTGATCGTTTACGGAATCGCGAACGTCTGCGGGCGTGGATCGTTCGTGTTGCGTGGAGGCTTGCTATTGACCATCGGCGCGCTGATGACCGGCGCAAGCGGCGTGAGCTGACAGCGGCTGGGCCGAGACTGCCGGTGGGGGCGGAAGAACTCGCGGCGTCGAACGAATTTGAGAGATCGCTGCTCGCAGCGATGGACGCGCTGCCAGAAAAGCTCCGGATAGTTTTATTGCTGGCAGGCATCGAAGGCTACAACACGCGGGAAGTCGCGCTGCTGCTGAGGCTGCCGGAAGGAACTGTGAAATCCAGGCTACACGCGGCGCGAAAGAAACTGGCCGAGAGGTTGCAATGGATTGCAGAAAGTACAAGGCATGGATAATTGATGCGGCTGTAGGCGGGCTTCATCCCGCCCGGTATGCAGAGCTTCACGCTCACGTGGGGCAGTGCGAGGATTGCAGACTGGCATTCGAGCACGCGCAGGACTTGCAGGCGACTATCGACAGAGGGATTGTGCAGATACTGGGCGTCGACCCCTCTCCGCAACTGGCGGCTCGCGTCCGGCGGAGGATTGCCGCGAATGCGGTTGAGGCTGAAACTCGGCGTTTCGGGCCTGCACCGCGGTGGGTTGTGGCTACTGCGGTGGGCATTCTGGCGGTTGTAGCCGGAATTGGGATCTGGAGGGCTTGGCTCTCCCCTTCTGGCAGACCGGCGTTTGTGTCCTCAGTATCCCGCGTGCAACAGGGGTTACATGCAAATTTCAGCCCACCGGTCATTACGACAGGCGCCCCCGAAAGCAGGGCAGAAGAACCGATGCGGAACACTGGCGCAAAACGTCCCGTAAAGCACGCCGTAGTCCAAGCGCATCGACGCAGCGAGACACGGCAGCCGGGCATCTTGGTTGAGAAGAGTGAGGCGGCGCTTGTCCTAGCGCTTTACACAGGACTTCGTACAGGCCGTATCGAAGGTCAGTCGTTGTGGAAAACTCCACCTGGATACAAACAAAAGCCGGACGGCTCGCTCGTCCCTACACCTCTTGAGATACAGCCGATTAAAATCGCTGAGCTCGGTTCTGCTGAACATCAAAGCAACAATGGTCCGAGCGAATTATAGGCACTGCGATGCGCCCAACAACATGGAAGTAGCAAAGGAGCACAATATGCAGTTCAGAAAAATTTCGATGATGGTTATTCTCAGCTTCCTGATCCTGGGAATTGTGGCGGAGGGCCAAAACAAGGAAGTCCCTACTGAGCCCGCGAGCCCGATGGTGCCCATCAAAGTGCAGGTGGTCTTCAAGGAATACAAGGGGACAAAGGAATTAAGCAGTTTGCCCTATACGATTCCAGCCACCGCAAGCAACCATCCAAGTAAGTCTACGCTTCGGATGGGCCTCCGCGTGCCAATTCCTTACGGAAACGGGCAATTCGGTTATCAAAACGTTGGAACCGACATTGATTGCATGGGCAGCATACTGGGAAGGGGACTCTATAAGATTCAGTTGACCCTCTCACGATCTTCACTCTATTCGCCCAAAAGCGCGACGTTTAACACAGATTCCTATGTGGTTCAACAACCGGAGACTCCAGGGAGAGAAAACAAATCTACTGCCTCCGCGTTCACTTCTCAACCTATCTTCAGCAATTTCGGTACCAAGCTTGATTTGGTTATGCGCGACGGGCAGACACTAGAAAGCACCATGGCAACCGACCCCATCAGCGGGCGCGTGCTGAGAGTGGACGTCACACTGCATGTCGTCAAATAGCCCCGCTATGAAGCCCTCGCTTGTCATTCTGACGCTGAGCGCAAGCGAAGCGGAAGAATTCCTGTATTTATTGAGGATTACAAATTATAGTGACAACTTCTTCTGTAGCGCCGGTGTCCCCACCGGCGTCTTTCGGCGCTGAGGACAGCGCCGCTACAGCAAATAGTGTCACTATAATTTGTAATCCCCTGTAAGTCTGGGGTAAACTCCGCGAAACATCCCCGCATTTTGTTAAAACAGAAAAAAGCGCGGAATCTCCGCTGTCTGCGGCAGGAGTGAACGGAATACTTTATGATGTTATGATAACCACGCCGCAGGAGAGCCGATGCCGGGCAAGAGAAGACAGGATACTGTAAGCTGGATTCCGTTTGGGCTGGGCTTTACGAAGCCTCATCACTATCTGGAGATGGCCCAGGTTGCCTGGGAGAACCGTGACAATTTGCCCTACGCCTGGCGCATCCTTCGGCACGGCGTATGCGACGGCTGCTCGCTGGGCCCGGCGGGATTACGCGACAACACCATCCGAGGCGTTCATCTTTGCATGACGCGGCTGAAGCTGCTTCGTGTGAATACCATGCCGGCCCTGGATCACGCGCGCCTGAACGACATCGAGCCCCTTCGCCAGCTTCGGAATCGGGAGCTCCGCAATCTGGGCCGGCTGGCCTATCCCATGCTGCGCCGGAAGGGCGAACCGGGATTCAAGCGGATCTCCTGGGACGAAGCGCTGGATGGCATCGCGGGTTGCCTTCGAGGTTGCCCGCCCGACCGGATGGCTTTTTACAACACCTCACGCGGCCTCACCAATGAATCCTACTACGTTGCGCAGAAAGTGGCCCGGCTGCTGGGCACCAATAACATCGATAATGCCGCGAGGCTTTGTCATGCGGCCTCGACCACCGCGCTGAAGCAGACCATCGGTGTGGCAGCCTCCACGTGCTCTTATTCTGACTGGATTGGCGCGGACCTGATCGTTCTGCTCGGAACCAATCTGGCCAACAATCAACCGGTTTCCCTGAAGTATCTCTATTATGCGCGCCGGAAGGGCGCGCGCATTGTGGTGGTGAACCCGTACCGCGAGCCGGGTCTCGAGCACTATTGGGTCCCCTCCGTAGTGCGCAGCGCAATTTTTGGCACACGGATGATGGATGATTTTTATCAGGTGCGCGTCGGAGGTGACATTGCCTTCCTGAACGGAGTTCTCAAGTGGCTGATCGAACGCGATTGGCTCGATCATGATTTCATCCGCGAGCACACGCGCGATTTTGAAGCAATGAAGGAGGCGGTGAGCGCGCAAAGCTGGGAAGATCTGGAGAAAGGATCGGGCTTGAATCGCCACGAAATGTTGCGATTGGCGGAGACCTATTCCAGGGCGCGCACGGCCATTTTTATCTGGAGCATGGGCCTCACGCAGCACCGTTTTGGGGTGGAGAATGTGAAAGCGGTGGTGAATCTGGCTCTGGCGCGGGGCATGCTGGGTCGAAAAAACTGCGGTTTAGTGCCCATTCGGGGACACAGCGGCGTTCAGGGCGCGGCGGAAGTGGGTTGCGTGCCCGGAGCATTTCCGGGCGGTCTCGCGGTGAACCCTGAAAACGCGCGGAAGTTTTCTGAACTCTGGGGATTTCCTGTTCCTGACCAGCCCGGCCTTACAGCGGCGGAAATGGTGGATCGCGCGCTCCAGGGCGGGCTGGACGTGTTTTATATTCAAGGCGGGAATTTCCTGGAAACCTTGCCGGAGCCGGAACGCGCAGGCAGGGGCCTCGCCAGCGTCCGCTGCCGGGTGCATCAGGACATTTTTCTCAACAGTTCCATGTTTGCTGAGCCAGGGGAAGCGGCATTCCTGCTGCCGGGTCAGACCCGATATGAACAGCCGGGGGGCGGCACTATCACAAATACGGAGCGTCGCATCCGCTTCTCACCCGAAATTCCGGGGCCGAGGATCGGCGAAGCTAAACCTGAATGGCAGATTCCGATGCTGGTGGCTGAACGCGTGATTGGCGCAGAGAAGAGCCGCCTGATCCATTTCGATCATGCCCAGCAGATTCGGGATGAAATGGAGCGCGTCATCCCGATGTATCGCGGCATCGGCGGGCTGAAGAAAGAGGGGGACTGGGTGCAATATGGCGGCGCAATGCTTTGCGCTGGTGGAAAATGCCCCACGCCAGATGGCCGCGCCGTGTTTACGCCCCTTGTTCTGCCGCCTGAATTGCCGGAATCGATGTTCTATCTCACCACGCGGCGCGGGCAGCAATTCAACTCCATGATCCTTGGCCAGCAGGATGTGCTGACCGGCGGAAACCGGACCGACGTGTTCATTTGCCCGGCAGATGCCGCTGAATGGGGCTTGCGCGAGGGCGACCGAGTTCGATTGCGGTCGGCGGTTGGTGAGTTCCAGGGCATCTGCCGCCTGAAAGATGTTGCGCCACGCACGCTCCAGGCTTATTGGCCGGAGGCGAACGTTCTGTTGCCGCACGTGCTTGACCCGGCCAGCAAGGAACCGGAGTATAACGTTTATGTGCGGCTGGAAAAGCTGTAGCGCCGGTGTCTTCACCGGCGGTTTCGGCGCCGGGAGCCGCGCCGCCACAGAATTGAATGCCGTGATTTGTGAAGCCCAGAGGAGGAAGATAAGGTGCCATACTATGCGCTATTCTACGACTTGGTCGATGACTATCTTACGCGCCGCGCGATCTACCGCGAAGAACATCTGCGGCTTGCCCGGGAGGCCCACGCTCGCGGCGAGATGGTGTTGGGAGGGGCATTGGCTGAACCTGCCGACCGAGCTTTGCTGATTTTTCGCGGCGAGAGTCCCACAGCGGCGGAAGCCTTCGCGCGCACCGATCCCTATGTGCTGAACGGGTTAGTCAAGCGATGGGAGGTTCGCCCATGGACCGTGGTGATTGGCGGCGACTCTATCACTGGCCGTCCCGAGTCCAAGCGGAGTTCGTAGTCTGGAACGAACTGCACAGAAATCCTGCCAAGACGCAGTAGCGCTGGAATATTTACGAGTGATTCAAATCCATGGAGGCCAGATGACTCAGCATTCTAATCGGCGTGAGTTTCTGAAAAAATCTCTTCAGGCGACGTGCGGCGTGGGAATAGCAGGGGTAGCTGCGCCGTTGGCGTCCGGATTGTTATCGGCAGATGCTGCTGCCTTGCCTGCGGGTGATCCTGCTTCTCCCCTTCCGATCAAGAAGGGCGTGCTGATCAGCATGCTCCCGCCCAATCTCAGCTATCTGGATCGCTTCAAGATGGCGCGCGACGTGGGCTTTGAAACTATCCAGTGCCAGACGATGACGGACGCGCGCGCCGCCGAGGAAATCAAGGAAGCTGCGGAAAAGTCCGGCTTGCCCATCGACTCGGTTGAAAACATGGATCATTGGAAATATCCGCTTTCATCGGCTGATCCGGCGGTGGTCGAAAAGAGTCTTCAGGGGATGCGAACCTCTCTGCACAACGCCAGGCTTTGGGGGGCGCACTGCGTACTGCTGGTTCCTGCGGTGGTGAACGAACAGACCAGTTACCGCCAGGCCTGGGTGCGCTCGCAAAGAGAAATTCGCAAGCTGATTCCGCTGGCCGAAGAACTGAAAGTGGTGATTGCGCTGGAAGAAGTGTGGAACAAATTCCTGCTCAGCCCGCTGGAATTTGCAAGGTACGTCGATGAATTCAAAAGCCCCTGGGTGAAAGCCTGGTTTGATGTCGGGAACGTGGTGCTCTACGGCTATCCGCAGGATTGGATTCGCGCGCTGGGTTCCCGCATTGTGGACGTGCACGTGAAAGGTTTCAAGCACACGGGCGACTGCTACGAGTGGGTCAATCTGGGCGATGGTGATATCGACTGGCCGGAAGTGCGCAAAGCCTTTCAGGAGATTGGTTATCGCGGGGCGGCGATTACGGAACTGAAAGGAGGCGACGAAGCTTACCTGCGCGATGTCAGCCAGCGCATGACGAAGTATGTGCTGGGGGCGTAGGGGACAGTGGCGGTCTCGGTCGTTCGCCGAAGGCCATGCTTTATGACGCGAGGAGCGCAGAGACTGGTGATGGAAAAGCAAATCGAGCATGTGAGCGAAACGGCGCTGATGGTGGCGGCGTGTCGCCAATAGAAACCGGACGAGAGGATGGGTTGCTCCGCGATCCGTATTCGGAGCGACTGGCGGGTGAGCGCGGCATGGAGATTGCCCGTTCTGCGTCTCTTTTCGAGCTGATGTGTTTCGTCGTTGCGCTTCGCGCCCGTTTGATGGATGAGTTGCTCTTGAAGGCAGTTGAAAGCGAGCGGATCGAGACGGTGGTGAATCTTGGCGCGGGCCTTGATACGCGACCCTGGCGGCTTCGCCTGCCGAGCACGCTGCGCTGGGTCGAGGTTGATTTCCCAAGCATGCTGGAATATAAGGCCACTCGGCTGGCTGATGAAAAGCCCCGCTGCCACTTCGAGCAATTTTCCGCAGACCTCACAGTGGCCGAAGACCGCGTGGGCCTTTTTGAGTGGATCGGAACTGCGCCGGCATTGATGATCACCGAAGGCTTGCTGATGTATCTTCCGCGAGGCGCTTTCGCGGCCCTGACGACGGAAGCGCCGCAGCTTTCGGGAGTCCGATACTGGTTGCTCGACGTTTCTTCAGAGGACGCGATGCGCGCGGTGTGGAGAGGCGATAAAACTCCAATCGAACATCTGCGTCCCAAAGACCATTTGGCGGGGCAGGCGATTCTGGATGCGGCGCAAGCAAGTGGCTGGACGGCAATTGCCGCGCGCACTTACGAGCGCGAAGTGGCGGCTGTGCCTCGGGCGCGACTTGCCCAATTGGTTGAGATATTCAATCAGGCAGGCGGATCCCCGCCTCCGTCCGGCGACCCCAGCGGCATTTATCTCTGCAAGTCGGTGAGGGCTTAATTGCTCCCCAGGCAAAAGGCCTCACGCCAAGGCACAAAGTCTGGCATAGAAAACAAATAGATTATCTTAGCGCCTTGGCGACTTTGCGAGAGGCCTCAAGAGCCCTCAAACTCTTTCTGGAGCTTTTGGAGATCGTTCTTCAACGCGCGGACGAATTCCGGCTGGAGCTTGATAAGCATTTCTCCATCGCTGACGTTATAGGCGAGCCCATTGTCGGTGACTTTACCCAGCAGCAACATCTCCTCCAGGAGAGTCTTCATCTCCAGGCTTAGCAGATGGAAGTTAGCTCCGATGCGGGTTCGCATTTCGCGGTCGCCCAGGATATTGGTGAGCGCCCCATCTGCTCCTCCCAGACGCACCCAGAGTGGCGAGTAAATTTCTCGCAGTCTGGCCTCAACGAGTTCCCGCTTGCGGCGACGCTTCTGCCTCTTCCCCTCCAGGATAATGTCCCGCAGAAAATACATCAGAAACGTTGTGATCGCAGCGATGACCGCTCCGATTACTGCTGACCAGACCGCAAGCTGCTGAAGTTGTTGCATGGCTGCCCCTCCTTGGATCTCCACCTAGGGCAAAAATACGCTGTTTTCCGGCATGTCTTTGACCCGGCTAAAGCCGGTTTAGCCGGTGTTGTTGTCCGTGACCCCGCAACGATGGCGCTCTGGAGGATAGCTATTTCGGGGATGCATTCAAAGGCCGCGCCACGCTGCCTCGCTATATCGGCTCCGACGGGTGATGGTAAACTTCCCAACCCTTATAATTCCCGAGCGCCTCGACCACCGCCCGCCCGTAATGACTGCGATTGACGGAGACGTGATGTTCGTAACCGTTCTTGCAGACATAATGCATCAGCTTCTGCAAGGCGGGAATTTTCACCACGCCGTAACCGCCAAAACTTTCGAGTTTATCGGAAGTGATCTCGCCTTCACCCACGTAAGCGCGCATGCGGCCATGCAGGTCATCCGTGCTGACGCGACAGTAGGTGAGAGGACCGGCCTTTAATTTCCCAACCACGGTGCCGAACGTGCTCTCTTTGCCCACTGAAGTGGCGATGATTTCCTGAAAGTCCATCTTGAAATCCTCAAAAAAGTGCTTGGGCAGATTGGAGCAGTGGAAGATAACGGCTTTGTCCGGATCATCGCCGTAATTGTTGTTCCAATCCACAATGGCGCTGGGCGTCCCGGAAGCCAGTTGCAGGATGTACATGGCGATCATGCCGATCATGTCGGTTTCGCAGGCGCTCGGCAGCAGGTTGTTCGACATCATGCTCATCAGCGTGCATGGCACCACCCCGAAGAATTCTTCCATAGCCGTCCAGCATTGAACAGAAGAGCCTGCCAGTTCGTTGGCCTGCATCCACTCATCCACGACGACTCCGAATTTCCCCATCTTGTTGAGGGACGCCGGAGGAATACCCTGCGTGGGAACATATCCATGAATACTGTCGAGCTTGGCTTTCAGTCTCGGGTCATCATCCTTCATGCGCGAGATACGCCCAAGCACTTCCGAGAGGTCCAGGGTTTCGACGCTGATGCCGGCATGCTCCATCAGTTTTTCGCTGAACCGCACTGTATTGAAAGCCGCAGGCCGCGCGCCGATCACGCCGACGCGAGCGTTTTTCAGGCCTTTGACAATGCGGCAGGTTGCAGCAAACATTTTCAAATCTCTCCGGAAAGAGTCGGCGCTCGGAGCCACGGTGTGCCGGCTGGTGAGCGTAAAACGAATGCCGTATTGCCAGAGATTGTTGCAGACCGAAATCTTCCCGCAGAAACTGTCGCGTCTTCCGCCCATCAGCATGTGATGAGGCTCGTCCGGAAAGGCATGGACGAGCACCGGGACTTCGAGACCCGAGACCCGAATCGCGTTGGCGACGGCCTTTTCGTCGCCAAAATTCGGAAGGGTTACGAGAATGCCGTCGATTTCATCGCGGTGTTGTTTGAAAAGATCTGCGCACTTGCGAGCATCCTGAAGCGTCTCAACTACTCCGAATTTTGTGTCTTCCGGTTTCAGGCAGATGGACCGGTAACCTTCCTGTTCCAGAATTTTCAGCGCCTCGCTGCGCCCGTCGCGCGCCAACGCAGCGGGGAAGAAACCGCGGTTACCTACGATAACGCCCCATGTAGTTTGACTCATACCTTAAATGACCTCCTGAGACTGCCCGTGAAAATATCAAGAAATGAAATTAAAAGACAAGCCGTGGTGAATCATATCATAGAGTTAAGCGTTCAAGCAGAGTTTGGAGAGGAGGATTGCCTGGAGCAAAGATACGAGGATTGCGGCTCGCGCTCGGTGGGAAAGATTCAGGATTCAAGGTTCAAAAATTCTACTTGTAAAATCGCATTTCCTGACGAGCATCATTGCTCTTCAAAATGCACTTCCTTGATTTGTGCGAGCGGGAGGGAAAAGTCATAGGTGCTTTCGCTGGCGGGAGAATAATGATCAGTTATTCCCATGAAGTGAGCGATGGCAGGTTCGCGCGTGGGCATCAGAAGTTTGCCGGTTCTGATGCGGCCGTTGGTGAGGATCAATTTGAGGTGATCGCCCTGAATTTCAATCCGGGCGATGTCAGAAAACTCAATTTCATCCGCGCCGCCTCCATCAAACAGGATCGGCAGGTTGGTTCGCGGAGGCACTGATTCGAGGAATGAACTGACGCCTGGGCCGGGGAAAAAGTCCAGGTAAGCGTCATAGACGCGCGCGGTCTTTCCAGATTGGTCTACCACGGTGGCGGTATATCCGAACCGTTTCCAGATGTTCACAATCTGCTGTCTGCCTTCGGGGCTGGTGCGGACCACCTCGTAAGGCAGGCTGCCTTGATTTAATTGCTCCTTTTCGACGAGACGCTGCTTCAGGTCAAAGTGTTTGAAGACGATGTTGTTCGAGTCCTGGCGGATGACAATGGCGCTGGTCTGAACCACCACGCGCTCGCCCTGCGCGTTGGTTTGAAGAATGGTATCCGCAAAGGAGGAGCCGACGGCGATCAGCGACACTGCAACAAACACGCAGAGTAAGCAGTTGGCGCTGGCTTTCATGAAGATGGAATGAGGAAAACAAAGAAATTTTGCAATGAAAGGAAAAGGTTTCTGCACACACCCCTTTCGGAGGGGCCGTTCTCTGAACTGGAGCAGCCCCTCCGCCGATTTTTCAATAGCGATCAGTGTTTCTTATACTGTGTCTGAACCTTTCCCGTGAGCGTATCGAGCATCTGTTGCGCGGACGCAGCATACTTGCCATTCGGCGCCACTTTCAAGTAATTCTGCAACGCTTCTATAGTGCCCGGCGCGGCAACGACTTTGCCGTTGGCATCGACCTTAGCCTTCCCCATCAGAGCCTGGGCTTCCAGGAAATAAGCATCCGCATAGTTGGGGTCCAGTTCGGTCGCCTTTTTGAAGGCCGCTGCCGCCTGATCGGACTTTCCGGCGTTCGTCATGATGGCGCCGATATTGTAGTAGTAACGCGCGGCGTTGGTGGGATCTACCTGTGCGGCCTTCTCAAATTCCTGCACAGCCTGGTCAGGCTTGCCCATTTGCCCGTAGATGCTGCCGAGATTGTTCAGATAACCGCCATTGGTGGGATCGGCCTGAATGGCTTTCTGATAATCGTCGATCGCCTTATCGTACTGATGGGCTTTGGCATAGCTATCCGCCGCTCTGGAAAGAATCACGGGCAAGTTCTTGCCTTTGGCCATCGGAACGGCCTTCTCGAACATTTCAGCGGCCTGCGCATATTGTCCCGACGCATAGAGCTGATTGCCTTGATCAAAAGCCTGTTTGAGGTTCTTGAATTCCTGATTTTCTTTGCTTGCCTTTTGCGCCTGCTCCAGTGCTTTCTCATTCACCTGTTGGCCGCCCTTCTTGAACTCCTTGGCAGCCTCCTCCACGTTCCCTTGCTTGACGTAGACATTAGCCAGAGCCAGATGCAACTGCTGATTGTTAGGATCTTTCTCGATGGCCTGTTGGAGCGCTTGGGCGGCCTTGTCAAACTCGCCAGCTTTGAAGTATGCATTGCCCTCGTTTTCCAGCACAGCTTCCTGATTTTTCCCGCTTGCCAGAGTCAGGGCCTTGGCAAAAGCGTCGCCTGCTTCAGCGTATTTCCCCTGGTTATACAAAGCATTCGCCTGGTCGAACTGCTCCTTAAGCGCGCCAAACTCTTTTTGTTCTTTGATCGCTTCGAGCGCCTCCTGCGCTCCCTTTTCCTTCTGCAGGTCGAAATCGACCTCCGTGGGGTCGCCTAGTCCTACGTGCTTTGTGATGTAAAAGAGCTGGTGGCCTTGGGGATCTTCCAGAATCACCTTGTAGGTTCCAATCGGGAGGCCGATATAGACATAGTTCCCGTGTTTGTTGGTCTTGGTTTTATAAGTACCCTTAATCTCCTGCCGTTCGATGACAACTGGGTAACCTGCCAGTTTCTTGCCGTCCACCCCCTTTGCGGTGCCTGTCAGTCCTCCGGTCTGGGCCATCAGAGGGACTCCCGCTGCGGCTATAGTCAGCGCGAATGCCAGCACGATCCACCTTCGGATGAATGTTGAAGCCATAAACTCCTCCTCTTTCGTCAGTTTTATTTTAATCCTTGGCATTTGGCAGACTCAACCCTTTTTGACCTCAAGTCACAATTTCATTAGAATCTAGAGTTTATCCATTCTGAGGTCTGGCTGAGCGCTGAAAAACGTGTGGCGGTGGTCTGTGTGAAGACCTTTGCTGTGTCGGCAGTCCGTGACCGCCGACCTCGATTTTTAATAGCTGGGCACGGCGTACTCTATGCTGAAATTCCAGACGGCTGGCGAATCTCATGGTCAGGGGCTTCTTGCGATTCTGTCGGGGCTTCCCGCCGGACTTCGCATCGATTTTGATTACGTCAATTTTGAGCTCAAGCGTCGTATGGGCGGCTATGGGCGTGGCGGGCGGATGAAGATTGAGTCGGATTCCGCCCAGTTCCTATCCGGCATACGCCATGGCCAGACCATTGGCTCGCCCATCGCGATGCTCATTGAGAATCGCGACTGGTCTAACTGGAAAGACTCGATGGCCGTCACTGACCACCCTGAGACGCGCGCCAAGTATAAACCACTTTCCCCTCCTCGGCCAGGGCATGCGGATTTAGCAGGCTGCCTCAAGTACAATTTCCGCGACGCGCGCTACGTGCTGGAGCGGGCAAGCGCGCGAGAGACCGCAGCGCGCGTGGGAATCGGCGCGCTGGCGAAACTCTTTTTGCGGGAATTCGGCATCGAGGTGGCCAGCCACGTGGTGGCTGTGGGGCGGGTTTCGTTGCCGCCCCACGTGGTGCCTTTTGAGGCCGTGCTCGCCCTGCGCGCCAAGGAAGATATCCTGTTGAGCTGCGTGGATCCTGCTGTGGAGGAGCAGATGAAGCAGGAGGTAGACCTTGCCACCCAGAACCGTGACACGGTCGGCGGGACTTTTGAGGTTCGCGCCCGCGGCGTGCCGCCAGGGTTGGGCGCGTGCGCGCAGTGGGATGAACGGTTGGACGGCCAGCTTGCCCAGGCGATCATGTCCATTCAGGCCGTGAAAGGAGTCGAAATTGGGAGCGCGGTGGAAAACGCCGCCCACTTTGGCTCCCAGGTTCAGGATGAGATTGGTTACAGCCGGGAAGAATCGCGCTTTACCCGCAAGAGCAACCGCGCAGGTGGGCTTGAGGGCGGAATGACCAATGGTGAAGAAATTATCGCGCGGGGATTTTTGAAGCCGATCTCCACTCTTCGCCGGCCGCTGGAATCCGTCAGCTTTGAAACGCGCGAACCGGTCAAGGCTGCCTACGAGCGATCGGATGTCTGTGTTGTGCCCGCCGCAGGCGTGGTCGGAGAGGCCATGACGGCCCTCATCCTGGCGCGAGCGTTCCTTGAGAAGTTTGGCGGCGATTCGGTTGAGGAAACCCGGCGCAATTACGAAGGTTACATGGAACAGGTGCGGAGATATTAATGCGGCCTGCAAATTACAGTGACAGCATTTTCTGTAGCGGCGCTGTCCGCAGCGCCGAAAAATCGCCGGTGGGGACACCGGCGCTACAGCCGAGGCTGTCACTGTAAGTTGCAGCCATCAATAAGACCTTTGTTCGAGGGCTGTGGTGTGTACCGGAGGTCTTCTGCGCCCTTCAACTGATAATTTATTCCTGATGTTTCTTACCTAACCATGATTTATCCTATTGTGAAATACGGCCAGCCGGTGTTGGAAAAAGTTGCAGAGCCTGTGACGGCTTTTGATGCTGATCTCGAAAAGCTGGTGACGGATATGTTTGACACCATGTACGCTGCGCATGGTGTGGGACTGGCAGCTCCTCAGATTGGAATCTCAAAAAGTCTCTGTGTCATCGATATCACTTCCGGCGAGGATCCCAATGCCAGGATCGTTCTGGCCAATCCGGTGATCATTTCAACCGAAGGGAAACAAACCGACGAGGAAGGCTGCCTGAGTCTCCCCAATTTCCGCGCGCCCACCACCCGTCCCATGAAAGCCGGCGTCCGCGCGCAGGACCTTCACGGCAAGGAGATCTCGCTGAGTGGCGAAGCGCTGCTTGCGCGCGCTTTTTGCCACGAGATCGACCATTTGAACGGCGTCCTCTTCATTCGACACCTCAGCATGCTGAAGCGTGATTCGATTCGTCGGAAGGTGCGAAAGATGGTGAAAGCGGGAGAGTGGTAAGATGATGCGAGCGGCGCTTCTTTCGGCTCAGTCCTTATGGATAGCGCCGCCGTCCAACGATGAATTTGATTTTCTGCGGAACCCCTCAATTTGCTGTCCCCACGCTTGAAAAGCTTATCGCTGAAGGCTTCTTGCCGTCGTTAGTCCTGACCAATCCCGATGAGCCGAGTGGTCGCGGTTATGCCACAAAGCCCTCGCCGGTGAAAGAGGCCGCAGTCAAAGCCGGCCTGGAGATTTTTCAACCCGCTCGCCTCAAAGATCCGGGCGTTCAGGAAAAAATTTCCAGCATTCAGCCTGAGGCTATTGTGGTGGTGGCTTATGGCCATCTCATCCCGCCCTGGATGTTTAATCTGCCGCCGCTCGGCTGCATCAACCTTCATGCCTCGCTTCTGCCGCGCTATCGCGGCGCGGCGCCCATCGCGTGGTCTATTATTCGAGGCGAACGCGTTACCGGCGTGACCACGATGAAGATTGATCAGGGTCTGGACACCGGCGATATCCTCCTGCAAAAAGAGGTCGAGATCCGCGATGAGGATACCACCGAGACGCTCTCAGAACGGTTGAGCCACGAGGGCGCACCGTTGGTTGTCGCCACCCTGCGCGGGCTTCTTCGGGAGGAGATTCAGCCTCGTCCGCAGGATCCGCAACTGGCCACGCTGGCCCCGATGTTGAAGAAGGAAGATGGCCTGATGGATTGGTCGCTGTCGGCGGAGGAAGTTGCCCGTTGGGTGCGAGGACTGCGACCCTGGCCCGTGGCTCACGCCCGCTTCCGAGGTAAAAATCTTCAAATCTGGGCCGCGCGGCCCTGGCAGTCGGACGTGACCGCTGATCTGAAGCCGGGAGAGCTGAAAGCGGAAGGCGCAAACCTTATTGTCGGATGTGGCGGGCATACTCTGCTTGAGATTCTCGAATTGCAACTCGAGGGGCGGCGACGAGTTTCTGCGCGCGATTTCATGAATGGGTTTCGATTACAGCCGGGTGAAATGCTTCAGAGCCGTTGAACACCCCACCCCTACAACCAGCGGCGCCTGCCACACTTTCTGAAGCAAACAGGAAGGCTTCCAAAGAATCTCTTGTAGCAATAGTTCCGCATGAGTAAAACCAGAACGGTCACCATTTTTGGCAGTTCGTTGCCTGTTAATGGCAGTCCGATCTATTTGGATGCGTTAAGACTGGGAAAACTCCTTGCCGAAGCTGGATTTGCAATTTGCAATGGCGGATACGGCGGCCTGATGGAGGCTTCGGCGCGGGGCGCTTATGAGGCTGGCGGGCATACGATCGGCGTGACCTGCAATATCTGGACATCGCGCGCCAATCCCTGGATCCGCGAGGAAGTTCGCACCGGTTCCTTTGAGCAACGCCTGATGACCTTGATCGCGCGCGGAGACGCCTATATCGCCCTTCCGGGCGGAACGGGAACGCTCGCTGAGTTGGCTCTGGTGTGGGAAATGATGAATAAATCGAGCCTTTCGGAAACTGTCGGAGGCCAAAAGCCGCTGCTCGTCATGGCCTCCTATTGGAAACCAGTCATTGCGTGCCTGGAACAGGAAACACAACTTGTCCCAGGCGAACCTGAAAAGCCGCCCGTCGCCATGAAGATCATCACGCTGGTGGATACTGTGGATGAAATGGCGGAGATCCTCCGCCGGAAGCTGAGAAGCTGACGCTCACGCTTGCCCGCGGTCGCCGTTGTGGTTCGCGGGCGGCGCATACAGGGGTTTTGTGTATGCGCCACTCGCGCGTGGCGGCACGGAGAGTTTGCTCGAAAACGACTGGAAGACGCGCTGTAGCGGCGCTGCCCTCAGCGCCGACGCGATTAAGAACTAAAATTGGCGATGCGGACACCGTCGCTACAAATTTCCTGGCGCCTCACCAAGCCACGCTTTACCCTCTTGTTGCAATTCTTCCAGAGTGCGCTGCACTTCTCCAAGTTTTTGCGCCTGTTCTGCCTCGTCTGCATCCGCGGCGACGAAAATGGGCGGAGCGATGAAGATAGCGGCGCGAGTGAAGGGAAGAGGAATCTGGAAAAGATCCCAACTTTTCCGGAATACATAAGCGCGACGCGACGCGATGTGAAAGCACAGGATCGCGGCCCCTGTCGCCTTCGCCAGGATGACCGATCCGGGCTTCGCGACAAAGCGCGGTCCGCGGGGTCCATCAATGGTGAAAGCGGCATCCAGGCCCTGGCGCAAACTCTGAATCATTTCCACCAGAGCGCGACGCGCGCCCCGCGAGCTTGAGCCCCGCGCAGCGCCATAGCCATGTTTGCTGATGATGCGGGCGATATATTCTCCGTCGAAATTCTGGCTGGTCATCACCACAATGCCGCGCTTCCGCCAGAACCAGGTGGCGGCGCAAATTTCCCGATGCCAGAAGGTGTAAACCAGGCCTTTGCCGCGTTTCTTCGCGGCCTCCCAGTTTTCCCAGCCAAAAACCTCCCAGCGAAGACTTCGACCGATAACCCAGGTGAGAAAATAGCCCAGCCAGGCCGCAACGAAAATCTGAGCGCGCTGCCATCGTGTGAATTGGCGCGGATTCTCCTGAAACTGCGGCGCAGATTCTGACGTTTGAAGGGTTAACGCGGCATTGAGTTGTGGCTCACTCATGGGATGACAGGCGCGGATCAGTTCTCACGAAGGCGGTAAAGCTTGACTCCCGGAATCTGCTCGAAATCACGATCGAGGGTAAAAACTTCGCAGTTTTCGCGCAATGCGAGAGCCGCCAGGAGGCTATTCCCGACTTCAAGTGTGAAACCTTTTGCCGCCCGTTCGGCAACCAATTCTCCGGCACGAAGCCAGGATGCGCGATCTACTTCCAGGTATTCCAACGGTTCGAGAGCTGCTATCATCAGCCGGACCTGATCGGGCCGACGGCAACCTTGGCGCAGTTCCGCCAACACTAGCCCTGCAGTCGCTACTTGACCAGTCCGCAGAAGGTTCTCAAGATCATTCTCGACCAGCGGATTAACGCGATCCAGATATTCAATCCAAACGGATGTGTCAACGAGAACCACGGATGTTCCTCGTCCATCCCTTGCGGAGTGCCTTCCAATCCACGTCAAACCTGATCTTGCCTTTGAGTGCGATCAGGTTTTCGATCTTCCTCCGCCGAACGTACTCCTCCAAAGCCTGACGGATTGCTTCCGTCTTTGTTGCGGCGCCAGTATCTTTCATCACAAAATCCAATGTTCTTTCATCAATATTGATCGTAGTTCGCATATTGTCATAGCATCTTAGAATAAGGATAATGTATGTTTATTCTATCATAGCAAAGCTATTCTCAGATATTCTTTCTTTGCATCATATCCTCACATACCATCATAGTGCGGCCCGCCGCCGCCCTCAGGGCAGACCCACGTAATAATCTGATACGGATCTTTAATGTCGCAAGTCTTGCAGTGTACACAATTTGACGGATTGAGCTTGAGATGTTTCCCCGATCCATCCGGATTTTCTTCCATTTCATAAACCGCGGCGGGGCAAAAATACTGGCAAGGATTTCCATATTCCCTGGTGCAAAGATTATTACAAATATCGGTGTCCGCAATCTTCAAATGAGGGGGTTGATCTTCCTCGTGGTGCGTCCCGGATTGGTAGACATCGGCAAGTTTATCGAAGGTCAGCCTGCCATCCGGTTTGATCCCGGCCAGGGGTTGGGGTGGAAGCTGCGTCAATTTGCGCAAGTGGGTGTAGTCCGCCTGCGCGCGGTAGCGGGTATGTAAACCACGGCCGCCGGTGATGAATTGCAGGGCGGTGTGGAGCGTTCCGCGCCAGAAACCGTGTTGGAATCCCTGATGGTAATTCCGCACCTTCCACAGCTCTCGCCCCGCCCAGCTTTCTTTCCATGCGCGCTCGAAGGCGGTAAGCTGATGACGGGAATAATCCTGGCGTAGAATGGCTTCAAATGCAGTCTCAGCGGCTAGCATCCCGCTTTTCATAGCCAGGTGAATGCCCTTCAGCGTTTGCGAATTAAGGAAACCGGCGGAATCGCCGATGATGAGAGCTCCATCGAGAGTGGTGGAAGGAATGGAAAAATATCCACCTTCCGGGAGGGCCTTCGCGCCATAACGGACGATCTGACCCCCTTCGAGTAACTGCCTCATCCAGGGATGGGTCTTCCATTGTTGAAAGGCCTGATGCGGATCAAAGCGCGGATCTTCATAATCGAGCCCGATGACGAGCCCCACGGATAGACGCGTGTCCGAGGCCGCATAAATAAATCCTCCACCAAATTGCCGCGAAGCAAGCGGCCAGCCGACGGTGTGGATGACCTGACCCTGTCGGATTCGCCCGGCGGGGATCTCCCATAGCTCTTTCAAGCCCAGCGCATAGGATTGCGGGTTCCGGCCAGAGTTTAGGTCAAACCGGGCCATGAGTTCCTTCGTTAATGAACCGCGAACTCCTTCGGCGAAGATCGTGACTTTTGCGCGCAGATCGTAGCCCGGCTGAAAGTTGGGTTTGCGCTCACCCTGACGATTGATGCCTTTATCATCCACACGCACACCCGCCACCCGGTCACCTTCATAGAGCACTTCCATACCGGAAAAGCCAGGGAACAGGCTTACGCCCGCGCGCTCGGCGCGCTGGCCTAACCATTTCACAAATCGGTTCAGCGAAATGATGTAGTTTCCATGATTGCGCAGAAAAGGCGGAGTGATGGGGAATTTGAATTTCCTCTCCTCGGTCAGATAGAAAACCGCGTCCCCTTTAACCTCGCATTCAAGAGGCGCGCCTTCCGCCTTGAAATCCGGAATAAGTTCCCGGAGGGCTCGCGGGTTCAGGACCGCTCCAGAAAGAGAATGAGCGCCAATTTCCGCCGCTTTCTCCAGTACAAAAATGTTTTCCGGACTCAGCGTCATGGATGACGGTTGGCTATGACCTGGTTGATGGTTCTTATAAAGTTCGGCAAGACGCAGCGCGCAACTGAGACCCGCAGGACCGGCGCCCACAATCAGAATATCCGCTTCCAGAGTTTCGCGCTGAGTAGAATCCATTTCTCTCTTACCTTCTGATAAGCATATAACAGTACGGTGAGAGACAATCCAGCTTATGCAGTTGCTTGGGGGATTTCCAGGCGGATGGATAAAGCTGGAACCTCGCCATAGACCGCGAGGTGAGGCTGCCCTTGGGACATCTTTGCAAAGAGGCAATCTGCAGGGAGGTTAGACTTATTGTTGCAGGCTGGCAAGTTGTTGCTTGACGGTTTCAGCCACGTAGGCGTTTGATCCGTATTCTTTCGCCACGCGTTCATAAATCGCGCGCGCCTGGTTAGGCTCTTTTGCGCGATAAAGGTCTGCCAGCGCAAGCCAGGCGGTGGGCGCCGGCACGGTTGCAGTTGGATGCTCGGCGAGTTGCCGATAAATCTTTTCAGCTTCAGGAAGTTTTCCGCTGCGGGCCAATTCATCCGCCAGCGCGAATTGCGCCAGAGAAGCGATGTTTTGGTCTGAAGCGCGGCCAGCCTCTTCCAAGGTTTTCATGGCGGCCTGATCCTGGCCGAGTTGGGCCTGGCAGATGCCGATGTGATAGAGGGCAATCTCGGCGGCTTTCTGTCGGGGATACTTTTCCACGACGGCGCTGAATTCTTTGAGGGCTGCCTTGTATTTATCCGCGGCGGTTGGGAAGGCTTGTACGCCTGGCCCGAGAGCATCCTGCGAAGCCTGGCCGACGTAAGCGTGAAATGTGGCTAGCGCCGCGCCCAACAATGCGTTTGCATTGACTTCCTGCTGCTGCTCATGCCGCTTCCAGGCCGTAACGGCAAAGACGATCACGGCGATTGCGATCACGACAACGATAATCTTCTGGTAATGCTTCTGCGCGAATTCAACGAAGTCGTCGTAATAGACGGAAAGAAAAGGATCTTTTTTAAGCTCTTTACGCGTTAATCTGGCCACAAACGGCTCCTTGATTCAAACTCTCTTTAATCTACCAGCCCCCGCCTGAAGTCTCAAGGATTTTGAGATGCCAGCCTGGATTATTCACGACATGTTCCCCAAAAGTAGGGGCGCGCGGCACGCGCCCTTTGTGATGCCGCCTACCATGCATTCATGACGAGATGAAGAGGAGCTCCTTAAAACACAAGATGTTGCGCGCCTTCGTGCAGCGCTCGTTGTTGACCGTTCCAATAGAAACGGCCCTTCAGACCGGCCGGCAGGGTGATATCCGCGACGAGTCCGTTTCCCTGTTTCCGGTATGAAACGACGATATCGCCCAGGGGGTGAGGCAGAGTCGCTTTAAGCCACGTGAGCGGACCCAGATGAGGGTGAATGGCAACTTTCCGGAAGCCGGGCGCCGCAGGTTCGATGCCAGCCACCGTCGCCAGCAGATCGAAATCGGGATGCGCGCTCCAGGCGTGGCAATCCGAGCGGGTGGGTTCCGGCGTTTCGGCAAAAGTGGTCAGCCCCAAATCCAGCATATGCCGCCACGGACCAAGCTGGCTGATGTATTCATCGCCCAGCCCCGCCTTTTTCATGGCGCGAAAGAGATAGAAGCGAAAGTAATACGAGCATTGGGTGAGCGTGGCGTCTTTTAGAACCGTTTCCATAACCCGATGCTGATCCGCCACCGGAATCGCATCCGTAAGCACACCGAAGATGTTGGCATGCTGGCTGAAGTGGCGATGAGCGGGAGTATCGGCAAGAAGTCCACGGGCAGAGTCCCAGCAGGTCTTATAAACTTCCTGGGTGATCCGTGCCGCTAATTTGCGGTCGTGGGCAGCCTCGGCAACGCTTCCAAAAGCCGATTCCAGATCGGCCGCTTCCCGGAGAGCGGCGGCGAATTGCAGACTTAGGATGGAGGATTGCCCGTCAGTTTCTTGCGGCGGAACTCCGCTTCTGAAGTCTTTTGTCCAATCCACAAAGTCCCACCAGGGTAGGCGCCCCAAAAGGCCGGATGCGGTCAAATGTCCCTCGAACCATCCGAGCACGCCCCGCGCATTCTGAAGATACTGGCGCAGAAAGTCCTGCTCTCCGTGATACCACCACAAGTCATGCATCATGCCGATCCAGAAGAGCGAAAAAGGAGGGATATATTGCGGAAGGTGGGAGGGATAGCGGCTTTGTGTCAGGCCCTCGGAGGTGCGCGACTCATTGATACATTCAATAGCGTTCTTCACCAGCCGAT
>DATGKJ010000109.1:0-2678 GCA_035294685.1 Terriglobia bacterium
AGTAGGAACTGAAAAACCTGGGAACGCGATCAAGCAGGAACGGGCAGGAAGGTCTGTAAGCGGGTAAATCTCTTCCCCTCGCCCGCAGCCCAGTACGCGTCCACCCATCAGAAACAGCGGCACGTCCGAACCCAGTTGCGCGGCCATTCGCGCCAGTTCTGCGAAGCCCAGCCGGTTGCCGGTCAACTGCTCCAGCATCAGCAGCGTGACTGCCGCGTCGCTGCTGCCGCCTCCGAGGCCCGCACCCATGGGGATATGCTTTTCGAGGCGGAGCCTGATCCCGCCCTTAAAACCGCTCGCCCGCCGCCAGAATTCCGCTGCGCGGTAAACCAGATTTTCGCGTCCTGAAGAAAGCTCCGGATGATCGCATTCGAGGGAGGTCTCACGCTCGCGGGGAGAAATTCCGGCTTGAAGGAAATCAGCAAGACCGACAGTCTGGTAAATGGTACGGATCTCATGATAGCCGTCGGGCCTCTTGCCAAGCACCTTAAGACCCAGATTCACCTTGGCAAATGCGCGTGCTTTTATAGTCTTGATCAAGGGATGCGGCAGGCTGGCGTTCGATTTCCAAGAGCAAGAACGCCAAAGCAGTAAGACGAAAATTGATATCAGTTCCCGCGTATCGAGGCATCCGCCGAGCCGATCTCGCGCTTCAGGTCGTTCACCTGCTTGCGGAGCTTGGCGGCCTGCTGCGGACCGAAGTCGCTCGAGATGCCTTTATGCGAGTCCTTCAGCGCGTGTTCCCATTCCTGCAAGGCCTTGGCCTTTTCTCCGAGAGCCAGGTAGACGTAACCAAGGTGCTCGCGAATCGTCGGATCGTCAGGAATAAGCTTGACCGCTTTTTCGAGCGGGGCCTGCGCCATGTCATTACGATTCATCTTATGGTAGGCCCAGCCGAGGCTGTCCAGATAAGCGCCGTTGTTGGGCTCGATCTTTAAGGCGTCTTTGATATATTTGATGGATTCTTCCAGCCTCACGCCGCGGTCTGCCAGCATATAGCCCAGATAGTTTGCGGCAGCATCGTTCAGCGGATCCACCGCCAGGACCTTTCTGAATTGCTCTTCGGCCAGGTCGTACTTCTTCTGGCGCTCATAAACCGATCCGAGCATGAACCGGGCATATTCCTGATCATCCGGATTATTGCTCAGCGCCAGGGCCTTTTGAATGACTTCTTCAGCCTTTGGGTAAAGCTTCGCCTGGGAATAAACCTGCGCAATGGCCAGATAGACGTCGCGGTCCTCCGGGGTGTTATTCAGCATTTTCTCAAGCTGAGCAACCGCTTCATCCCGGTGGCCTTCCATTCCCAACAATGCCGCACGTTGCATCAGGAGTTCACGGTTCTTGGGATATTTCTTCAAAGCGGCGTTGGCTTCCTGAAGCGCCTTTCGGTTCTGGTGGTCCATCTGGAGCGTCTCGACAATCAGAGACTCGCCCCTCGGCGCCTGATCGTCGCCCAGTGCCACAATGCGTTGGAAGGTTTCGATTGCCTTGGCGTAATTTTCCTGCGAGCGGTAGATTGTCCCCAGCCGCTGCAAATAAACGGCACGGTTGTTGGCTTCCGCCGGATTGTATTTGCCGTCCGGCTTCTCGGTCTTCTTCAACAGGTCTTCGAGCAGGCTGATGGCCTTATCGTCGTTGCCCAGCGTGTCTTCAAGCACCGCCCGCTGATAGGGAATTTCAAGATTATCCGGCGCCAGGGTCTGCGCCTGCTCGAGCTCCTTTTGCGCTTCGGGGAAATTCCCCATCTGGCGGTCAAGCTGCGCCAGCCGCACATAAGCCATCGGAGATTGCGGATCCGATTTTACGATCTCTTCAAGTTGGTCGCGCGCACCCTGCATGTTGCCCTCGGCCATCAGCGTCTCAGCGTAAGCGCGCCGGATGTCTCCACTGTCAGGCTCGCGCGAAAGGGCATTCTTGAACGCTTCCTCAGCCTTTTTGAAATCGCGGGTCTGCGCGTATGCACTGCCCAGCAGATACAGCAGCGAAGGGTCCATCTTGTCATCGGGGACGTTCTGAAGCAGAGAAATGATCTTGTTGTAATCGCCCTGGTCAAAATAGAGTTGGGTCAGATTCACCAAAACGGCCCGTGAATCCGGATTCTCAGCAAGGATTTTCTGAAAAACTGCTTCCGCTTTCTGAGGCTGGTTATCGGATTTATAAAGCCGTCCCAGCATCAATGCCGATTCCATATCGTTTGGATCAAGCCGGAAGACAGTCTCAAACTCCGCAATGGCCTTTTCGAGCATGTCATGGGACGTCTCTTCTGTGTTTGAGCCACCCAGCGAACTCAAATACACATGAGCGAGCAGACGATGGGCTTGCAGGTCGTTCGGATTCGTTTTAAGCACGGTCTGGATTTCATTGACGGCGTCCTGGATGCGGCTGATGCGCCAGTAAAGTTCTGCAAGCTGCACGCGAAGGAAAAGCGAGCCGGGATCAGCCTCGATGGCCTTCTGGTATTCGGATATGGCGCGATCAACGTAATCGCTGCTGTTGTAAATGCCTGCCAGGTCCTTGTACCGCTGCGCCAGCATGTAATGGTAATAGGCCGCTGCATGGTCCGGCGTGTCAGCCGTCTGCTTCGAAGGACTGTCAGGATTGCTTTGGGAAGGGGCCTGTGCGCCCGATGCAGCCACGGCTGCAAATAAAAAAAGGCTGATTCCAGCCGTTGCGAATTT
>DATGKJ010000110.1:0-6299 GCA_035294685.1 Terriglobia bacterium
CACCTTCCTGAAGCGCACCCGCAGCTTTAATCGGGCTCGCAGCAGCCGCGACTTGATGGCGGCCAGTGAAAGTCCCAGCATTTGCGCCAATTCAGCCGTCGAGAAGCCATCGATATTGCGGAGAATAAAGACGGTCTTTAAGTGCGGTCCCAGGCTGTCAAGCGCCTTTCCAAGCCGTTCGTTGAGTTCCACTTCAGCATAGCGTTTCTCCGGATTGCTTATTTCGGCGCCGGCTTCCAGAGGAGCCAGTCTTGTTCCGTCAGACCAGACCAGTTCGTCCAATGAGACCTCGCGTTGGGTTCGCCGCGAGCGCAACCGGATGAGCGCCTCATTGATTGCGATGCGGGCAAGCCAGGTGGAAAAGCGCGAATTCCCCTGAAACTTGCACAGATTGCATTGAGCTTTCAGAACGGCCTCCTGAAGCGCATCCTCAGCATCCTCCCGATTTCGCGTGATCCTGAAAGCCAGCCGGTAGACATTTTGATAGTATTGCTGCACTAAAAGCCCAAAAGCCTCGCTGTCACCCACTCGCGCTTGATTCAAAAGCGTGGCTTCATTTGCCAGATGATCTGTCATCCGTTTCACCTCGTCTCTTTAAACTCACACTGATGGTTCCGCCAAGCGTTCAAGCGCAGATTAACGTTCGGTAAAAACAGAGACAATCCAGTGAAATCCGTAACCTCTGGATGAAGTTACCGTAGGGGTTGGCTAAGTTGATTCCTGGAGATCATGCGCACAATCGAGCGGAGTTGGCATCACAGGGATGCGCGAGCGAGTGAGAAAACTGGAGGCCAGCTTACCGTCAAGTCGGGCCCTCGCGGCACAACAATTAAGGCCGCCCTGCCCTTGTCCAGCCCAGGCGCAAAAGCCTGAAGCCCTTGCCCCTCGCTGTAGCGGCGGTGTCCTCACCGCCGGCCTTGTTTTTCAACCCGTCCTGTCATTCTGACGGAGCATTCATTATTCTGCGCAAAGCCCCCACTCCTGTCATTCTGAACGAGCGCCCCCACCCTGTCATTCTGAGCGAGCGCCCCACCCTGTCATTCTGAGCGAGCGCTCCCACCCTGTCATTCTGAGCGAGCGCAGCGAGCGAAGAATCCCCGCATTATTTTTCCCCAAACCAACCCTCGCTCAAGTCTTTCCAGGTTGGATTCTGCGAAACAATCAAAGCCACTTTCTTAGCGCGAAGCCAACCTTTAATTTGTTTCTCCCGCTGAATCGCGGCGCGAACGTCGCCAAACGCCTCAAAATAGACCAGCCGATCAAGGTTGTATTGACTTGTGAATCCCGGAATCAACTTGTGCCGGTGCTCAAACACTCGCCGTTCAAGATTGTGGGTGACCCCCGTGTACAAGGCTCGGAATTTGCCGGCCATGATATAGACATAGAAGGTCTTCATGGGAATCTGATCGGCTGTTTTATTCTATTGAGGATTACAAATTATAGTGACGACTTCTTCTGTAGCGCCGGTGTCCCCACCGGCGTCTTTCGGCGCTGAGAGCCTGCCCTGAACGAAGTGAAGGGACAGCGCCGCTACAGCAAACAGTGTCACTATAATTTGTCATCCCCTGTAAGCTGAAATACGGGGATTCTTCGCTTCGCTGCACTCCGCTCAGAATGACAGAGTGGGGGCGCTCCTCAGAATGACAGGGTAGCAGGCATCACACAGAATGACCGGGCAACCGGACGGTCATTCATCCACCTTGCGACACAAACCGCACCTTTTCCCCGGCCAGCGGCAGATTCACGCGGACGGTTACCCCTTCCCGGCCCGAACAGATATAAAGCTCTCCTCCCAGTTGCCGCACTCGCTCTCGCATTCCCCGAATTCCCACGCCCAGCCGCGCGCCCTTCTGTTGCTCCACCTCCGGGGGCATTCCGCGACCCTGATCCTTGATCTCAAGCACCAGTTCTTTGGTGGTCAGCGCGATGCGGATATCCGCCGTGGGGCTTCCGGAATGCCGGTGAATGTTGGCCAGGGCTTCCTGAATGATTCGGAAAAGAGCAATCTCAATTTCCTGCGGCAACCGCTGAAGTTCAGGCGCCACGTGGATGCTGACGTCAATGCCGCTCCTTTCCGCAAAACCTCGCACATACCAGCGCAAGGCCGAATTGAGGCCCGCCTCGTCGAGCATGGGCGGATGCAAAAGATAGGAAACCGTGCGGATTTCCGATCCGCATTGCTCCGCCAGGCGCATGCACTCCTCGAGAGCGGCCTGCTTTTTGGAATCTCGCAAGCGCAGGGAGTTCTGCAAGGCCTTCAATTGCAGCAGCAGGGCGGCGACGGTTTGAGAGGTGCTGTCGTGCAGGTCGCGGGCGATTCGTCGTCGCTCTTCGTCCTGCAATTGCAGAAGGCGACTGGAAAGTTCGCGCAACGAGTCCTCCGCAAGCTTCCGCTCGGTGATGTCCTTCACCAATCCCAGCCCTCCGATGATCTGGCGTTCGCCATCTTCCAGGCCGGTCTCACACCAGATGGGACAATAATGCACGTCGAAGAACCGCTGCTCGCCGGTTTCCGGAATTTCATACACGCGGCTTTTGGCCATGGCGCTTTCGCCGCAAAGCGCCTTGTGGAAATATTCCTCTTCGCCGGTTTCTTTCAGAAACGGAAACACCTCAAAAACGTTCTTCCCCAGGACCTCATCTCTGGAGACCCGCAGGATTTTTTCCATGGCGGGATTCCAGATCGTACAGCGGCAGTCGAGGTCGAAAGCGAAGACGCCATCCAGAATGCAGTTGATCAGATCCTCATTGAAACTTCGCTCGTTGTGCAGCGCCAGGGTTCTTTGCCGGATGCGGTCCTCAAGCTCCCTTTTGGCTTTCGATACGCTTTGGATAGACTGCAGGAGTTGCAGCGCGGCGCCGCTGAATTCCGCCAGGTGGCTCATCAGGCGCAAATCCTCAGCGTCGAATTTGCGCCCTTCGTCGTGAGTCGCCGCCCAGAGCGTGCCCAAAAAATTCCGTCCGCCGCTAATGGGCACCACCAGCGCTTCGTAGATCCGGGGTTCAACGCCCTCAAAATAGCTGAAGTGCCGCTCCGGACGATAAAAAAGCTGGGGGGCTCGGCGATCAAGACAGACGCCACAGGAACAGGCATCGCGCGGGGTGGATGTTCCCTGATAGGCCGCAAGCTGGCCGGCCACGGCGCGCCAGCGGAAGACTGCGCCGCCTGGAGAATTTTCGAGCAAGCTGATGCCGGCGCTTCCCGCATGGCACAACTCGGCGGTGATCTCCACCAGCTTTTGAATCAGGGATTTGGGATTTTGGGCGGCTTCATGCGCAAGCGCCACCAGGGCTCGGTTTTCACCGGTCAAATCGGGAGGTCTGGACTTCCGTGAGAGAAGCTCGGGCGTGATCAGGATATCCTCGACAGAACTGGAAGCCTGCGACGAGTGACTGGCGCTCATGGGTTTTTCTCAACTTTCTTTCCATGCGGTCAATAAGAGATCGGGAATTTAAAGAAACAAATACCGGGATTCTTCCTTCGTTTCACTCAGGACCGCCTTCGGCTCCTCAGAATGGCAGTTTGTCCTTCTGAGCAGAACATTCGTTATTCTGCACAAAGCCCCCTGTCATTCTGAGCGAGCGAAGCGAAGAATCCCTCTGTTTGTTCACGTCTGCCAATGCGCTTCGGCGCCTCCTGGCGAGGCGTTCAGTTTCCTCCCAGCCCTGATAACTCTTTGACGAACCTTCAATATTATAGTTGTGCATCATCAAGCCGAGCAACAGAGGTTTCGTTACATCCGGAAACGGCCCGTCGCCTTTGGCCCGGGCGCAGGCGTCCCGGCGCGCATCGGGCCATTTTTCCTGCCCTCTCCAAAGTTTGCCTGATTTCCTATACCCAACTTTTGGCAGACAATAGGCTTTGGTTATGGCTCAAAATCCGATGTGAAGAGGACGTTGTAGCGGCGGTGTCCTCACCGCCGGTTCTTATCTTTAATTAATTCGGCGGTGAGGACACCGCCGCTACAGAAAGGCCATCGCTATCTCGTTCGATTGCCGGTAAAATAGAGGGCACTCAATAACCGGTGGGGCGCCAATAGTCTGGCAGGAGTTGACTATGAAACCGCTGCGCATCCTTATTGCAGACGATCACAGCCTAGTCCGTAGGGGCGTGCGGGCGCTTCTGGAAACCCATCCGGGATGGCACGTGTGCGGCGAAGCCGTGACCGGGAAGGAAGCCGTCGAGCAGGCCAAGCGGTTGAAGCCGGACACCATCGTGATGGATATTTCCATGCCCGAGATGAACGGGCTGGAAGCCACGCGCTATATCCGAGGCGCTCTGCCCGAATGCGAGGTGGTCGTCCTCAGCATGCACGAATCGGAAGAAATGGCGCGGGAAGTGATGAAAGCGGGCGCGCGCGCTTTTGTCCTGAAGTCCGACCTCGACCGCAATCTGCTCGCGGCCATCGAATCGCTCACCCAGCACAAGACCTATCTCAGCTCCAGCTTGACGGAGATGCTCATCGAGGGGTATCTCAAGGACTCCCCACGGCCCACAGTTGGCCGGTTGCCCCTCACCGCGCGGCAACGCACCGTGGTTCGCCTTCTCGCTTTGGGTAAAACCAACAAAGAAGTAGCGGCGGCGCTGGGCATTTCCGTGAAGACCGTCGAGGCGCATCGCACCCAGATCATGTCCAGGCTCAACCTCCAAAGCTTCAGCGAACTCGTCCGCTACGCCGTGCGGCAAGGCATTGTGGACGCCTGACCCGCTGCGCTCCTCCCTTCGCTCATCCTGCCTGAGCCGACCGGCCACGCGATGGATTATTGAAAACCCTCGCCCCTGTCATTCTGAGGAACCGCCTGCCATGGCCGAGTGACCACGCGATGGATTGTTGAAAACCCCTGATACATGTCATTCTGAGGAGCCGAAGGCGGTCCTGAGTGAAACGAAGGAAGAATCCCGGCATTTGCTTGTCTTATTTCTACCCAAGACAGGGATTCTTCGCTTCGCTACACTCAGTATGACGGGATCAGGACGTTCAGCAATCTGTCAGAGCATCCCCCCTCAGAGGATCATTCACACCTTGACTGAACTAGACTACAAAGATAGACTAGCTACGGACCCGTGCGCGCCGACTTTCACCGAACCGGGCCGGAAAGGATTCGCGACAGGCATGAAAAGACCTTCCACTACAAGGAGCATGGGAAGGATTCTCGTGGGGGGAGGCATTGGCTTTGGCAGGCAGCGCTCAAGGTATTGGAGGGTGGGCGAAGACTAAAATTTTCTCAACGAACCTTAATCGGCCTTTGGAATCAACAGATCATGTTTTGACATGGCGCTCTAAATCGCAAAGAGAGCATGGACTTGGCAGAGACACAGTCCAAACAGTTTTCACGGAACGAACCCTAACTGTATAAATTTTACGTTTATATATTTCATATTATGAAATACGTAGTGGAATTCAATTTGGACCGGCTTGCTTCGGGAAGTTTATCCCAGGCCGAAACCTGTCATTCTGAGCGTAGCGCAGCGAAGAATCCCTATATTAAAAGACGCAAACAAATACGGAGATTCTTCGCTGTCGCTCAGAATGACAGGGGGAAAATTCAGAATGACAACCCAGGGTCTCAGTATGATGGAGGACAGATGCCACTCCGATAGAATCCAGGCATATCCTTGCATGAGAAGCGGTAGAAAACAATGCAACGTTATGAAGCGACAGTAGTCGGAGCAGGGCCGAACGGACTTGCGGCGGCCATCGAACTCGCGCGCGCAGGTCTCTCTGTCCTGGTGATGGAAGCGCAGCAAACGATGGGCGGGGGCGCTCAGTGTCAGGAATTAACCTTGCCGGGCTTCGTCCATGATGTTTGTTCCGCCGTCCATCCGCTGGCCGTTGCCTCGCCCTTCTTCAGCCGGCTTCCCTTGCGCGAGCACGGCCTGGAATGGATTAATCCGCCGGCTGCGCTGGCCCACCCTTTGGATGATGGTACGGCCGTGCTCTTGCAGCCGTCGCTTCAGGCGACTTGCGATTCGCTCGGCGCGGATGGCGCGGCTTACCGGAAACTCATGCAGCCGCTGGTTGAGCGATGGCCCCTTCTCGCGCGCGATCTCCTGGCTCCGCCCCGCATTCCCCGTCATCCCCTGGCTTTGGCCCGATTCGGATGGACCGCCTGGCGCGACGCGAGGAGCGCAGCGGAAAGCCTGTTTCGCGGCGAGCGGGCGCGCGCACTGTTCGCCGGTCTTGCGGCGCATTCGACGCTGCCGCTCGAACAAAAGCCCAGCGCCGCCTTCGCGCTGGTTCTTGCCGCTGCGGCGCATGCAGTGGGCTGGCCCATTCCGCGCGGCGGCTCCGGACAAA
>DATGKJ010000111.1:0-3799 GCA_035294685.1 Terriglobia bacterium
GGCGGATCATGAGCTGGTAGTTCATCTTATACACGTGATCGCCGGAAAGGATCAGGACGTATTTGCTGGGCTCCGAGCCGATGGAGTAGAGGTTCTGGTAGATGGCGTCCGCCGTGCCCTGGTACCAGTTGTCGCTGACCCGCATCATGGGCGGGAGGACTTGAACGAACTCTCCCAACTCCGGCGCCAGGAAATTCCATCCCTCGCGCAGGTGGCGATTGAGCGAGAGGGCCTTGTATTGCGTGATCACAAAGATCCGCCGCAGGTCGGAATTCACGCAATTTGAGAGGGTGATATCGACAATGCGGTAGACGCCGCCGAAGGGAACAGCAGGCTTGGCGCGGTCGCGGGTAAGAGGGTAAAGGCGCTCACCGGCGCCTCCGGCCAGGAGGCAGACGATAGTGTCGTGGATCACGGTGGAATCCTCCTTATCCTTGGCTGGGATATGTGAAGCTTCCTGTGCCCAGCGCATCTCGATTCAGGTCAAGCGACCCTCATGGGCTAGTTCAGCTTAGCAGTAAATGGCAAAAGTGGCCCTCCTCGGAATTCCTGATTTTCAGGAATTCTGTTCCGTAACGCCCAGGGTTGAATGTGGATGCTCCCAGCTACTGCCGTTGTGTCAGCGACGCACAACGGGGGACGCCCGAAAGGCATCTAAGAGTATGAAGTTTATATCGTTATCGGGCATCTTGGGAAGTAAAGTGACCCCGGGTTTGGGAGTGTTGTGAAACAGGGCCGCAAGACGGCTGCCGTGAGTGCGGTTCTCACACCCATCCTGAATCCACGTCGAATGCCGTGGGCAGTGGGAAGTTTTATCCGGAAATCTGACCGAAAGACAGATGGAGGTATAGCCGATGATCAAGCTAAAGGTCTTTTTGACATTTCTCTTCGCTTTGGCGCTTGGAGCGATGGTTGGAGTTGCGCAAGCGGGAGTTATTCGATATGCGGGAAAGGAGATTGCCAAGGGAGCCGATAATGCGAGCCAGGTTGCAGCGGCCAGCGGCGCTGCTTTAGCTGGGGGGACAGCGTCCGCAGGTCAAGCCACCGCTGGAGTTCTGAAAACCGGGCTCACCGCCACCAAGGATGGAGTGGCCGCGGCGGCGGGAGGCGTGGCTGCTGCAGGTGATGCTGTGGTTGACGGTTCTTCGGGTATCGCGCGGACTGCAAAGAATGTTCCGGGCGCAGTAGCCCAGGGAACCAGAAACGTGGCCCAGAAGGCATGGCACATCATTTGGTGAGCGCCAGTTGATTGCGAACAACCACCGCAAGGTCTGTAAGATGACCTTGCGGTTTTCTTATCCGTCCATTGTTTTCCATTTCGCAGCCATCACCCTGAGACAACGCTTATTTTGTGGTTTCCTGCCTTTGGGTAGTGTCACTATAATTTGTAATCCCTGTAAATCCGGCCTGCATCACGTGGCACGGCCATCCTGGCCATGGCGGTTCAGCGCTTCACGGGCGAAACGCCCGTGGCGCACGGCAAACTGGAACACGACCCGCCTTTGAAATCGGCATGAGGGCAAGCTAAAATCATGCGATAAAGAGATTGATGTCCGAAACCAAGCTTGAACATTCACTGGCGGTCATCACTTCGAGCCCGAGTCTGCGGATCGTGGCGGCGGCCATTGTTTTTATCTGCCTCTATTATGCCAGTTCCGTGGTCATCACGCTGATTTTTGCCATCCTGATCGCTTTCGTTCTTGACCCGGGAGTCGTGCTTCTCGAGCGCATTCATGTGCCGCGTTGGCTGGGCTCCCTGCTCATGGTGTTCCTGGCGCTCGGTCTGGTCTATCTCCTGATCTATGTTGTTTACGACCGCGCGACCACTTTCATTGAGGATATTCCCCGCCTAGCGACAAGGATCAAGCAGGTTGTCGAGAATATCCAGAGCGTCCTCACCCATCTTCGGCAGAGCACGACTTCCATCATGTCGCCTTCTCAGGAAACAGGTTTGCCGGCGGTGCAATTGCAGCAGGAGTCCGGCTGGACGCACTTCCTGCTCCGTGGAATTGGCTCGATTTATGCTTTCACGGTCACGGTGATGTTTGTTCCCTTCCTGGTTTTCTTTATGCTGACTTCCAAATCACATCTCTATTCCTCCACGCTGAACCTTTTTGCGGAGGAGCATCGGCAGCAGGTGGAGGATATTTTAAAGTCCGTCAGCGAAATGATCCGACAGTATGTATTTGGCAATTTTCTGGTCGCCGTGATTTCGATGGGGTTGATCACTCCGGTTTATGTGCTGATTCACTTGCGCTACGCCTTCATTCTGGCTGGAATATCGGCTGTTCTCGACCTCATTCCCTACATCGGCGTTGCGCTGGCAACCCTTCCTCCATTGCTTGTCGCGCTGATGCAGTTCAACCAGGCCACGCCGATCATCATCATTGCCATCACCGTTTCGGTAGTCCATTTTATTTCGGTCAACCTCCTGACGCCGAAGCTGGTGGGCGGCAGGGTGCGGTTGAACGCTCTTTCCGTTACCGTCGCGATGATGTTTTGGGGGTGGCTGTGGGGCGCGCTGGGCCTGGTGCTGGCGGTGCCGATCACGGCGGCCCTGAAAGCTGTTTGCGATAATATTCCTTCGCTGAAGCCTGTGGGCATCTGGCTGGGTGAGGGGAACTGAAAGGGAGGAATATTGACCGGGAGCGTTCCGGTTCTCCTGATGATACAAGCGGCGCTGTCCGCAGCGCCGAAAAATCGACGGTGGGGACGCCGGCGCTGCAACCGAGGCTGTCACTGTAATTTGCAGCCATCCATGGTGATCAGGCGGGAGCTTCAGAAAACCGGTTGTTCAACAGGGTATCCATCACGATTTTGAAGGGATCGAAATGGGTCTGACTGAAGTGCGCGACTTCTCGTTGGCCGGCTGGGCCGAGCCGGATCGCGCGGAAGAGCGCGCCCACTGGTATTGTGAACGTTTGGAAGAGGGCAGCATTCTCTTTTTCGCGCAGACGCCCTTTTCGCTTCCGGAAAGTGACCGGTCATTTCTGCTGAATGTCCGCCAGACCCGTTCCGCCGTTCACAAGAATATCTCCTACAAGCCGGATCGGGATCGCGTCCACGGCCTGACGCCGGGAAACGCCGATGGAGAGGAACTCCTTCGGATCATGCGTTCTTATTCTCAATCGGTCGCAAAGTTTGTCCGGCAATTTCTTTCTCCTTATCAGAATCGGTGGCATCTGGATTTTGCAAGCTATCGCTCGATTGAGGAGGAAGGCCGGGATCTTCCCCTCCAGAAACGCAATGACCTTCTCCACGTGGATTCTTTCCCCACGCGTCCTTCCAACGGCCATCGAATTCTGCGCGTGTTCACCAACCTGAATCCCACGCAACCGCGTGTGTGGCTCACGAGCGATCCTTTTGATCTTCTGGTGCGAAAATACGGCAACCCCGCCCGGCTGAATCATCTTGCTTCGGAATCCCGTTCTCCGTGGCGACACGTGAACCGCAGGCTTATTCGGCTGACTCGCTCGCTGGGCATCCCGCTTGTGGATCGTGCGCTCTACGATCAATTCATGCTGGGTTTCCACCACGAGTTGAAGGGCAACCGGGATTTCCAGGAGAATTGCCCGAAATCCAGATGGGAATTTCCACCCGGCTCCACCTGGTTGGTCTTCACCGATATGGTTCCTCACGCGGTCCTTTCAGGGCAGTTCGCCCTGGAGCAGACCTTTATCATTCACCGAGAAGCTTTGCTGCTCCCTGACAAGGCTCCCTATCGCGTGCTCGAAGAATTGACCGGGGTGAGCGTTGTGGATTGACCGAATCCCGCAAGGCGCAAACGTCTCACGATCCT
>DATGKJ010000112.1:0-8830 GCA_035294685.1 Terriglobia bacterium
CCCATTTCCATCGTGGCCACCAGCTATCCCGCGGGAACGGTTCGGGGAAATAGATTCCAAACAGAAGCATCCAGATAGGCCAGGTTGAGCCCAGCGCCGCATAGTAACCTGCGCCGAAGCTGGCCAGTGACGGCTTCCAGAACTCAACTCCCGGATCAGCCATCGCAGCAAACCACAACATCAGGGCAAGAAGCAGCCATGCCAGAGGATCGCGAATCCGAACTGCCGCCACCCAGAATCCAAGCGCCAGGCAGAAGATCGGGCTGATCACAAAAAACAACCAGGTCAGGAGGGTTGCCGAACCTCTTGCAGATCCGGCTTGGGGAATAGTGAGCGAAAAGGTCCGCTCCGGCAGCAGCTTGTGCGCCCGTTGGCGCTGGACCGTTATTTCGAGCACGTCGCCGGGCCGCGCATTGATGATCGCCTGGCCAAAGACCGTAAGCCCTGTTACAGGCTTTCCGTTAATGGATTTCAAGATGTCGCCTGATTGGATTCCGGCCTTGAGCGCCCAGGATGAGATCCAGCCCACCGTGAGCCCCTGCGGTGAGGACTCTACGGCGAAAGGGCGCTCGACCGCATGGGCCTGATGAAACCATTGCGGAAAAAGATATTTGGCGCGGGCCACCTGATAGACGGCGGTCACCGCGCAGATGATTGCCAGGAGGCTGTATAGGATAGCCGGACGCTTCATGGGGGCATTATTCCAGTTGATTAAATCACTTCTGATGCGCGAAAGAAAGAGCTGGGTATGGACGTTCCGCAGTGGACGCCGCTGCTGTCATTCCCGCGCAAGCGGGGAGCTATGCGCTGTCTGGATGCGCAGGCGGGCAGCAAGGCCCCAGAAAGCGGGATCTTCCGATCCAATACGCCATGCTGCGAAGCCTTTCAAGTGGTAGTCCGAAATCAGTTGCAGCTTTTGGCGCAGGCTGATCTCATTCTCGTAATAGATCGTGCGCAGGGAGCCGCCCGCGCGGTATCGGAACCACGGCGCTTGCCATCGATCATCCCATCGCGGCTCCAGGCGATATTCACTCAACAAATGACGGATATCCTGAAAGGTCATGCTGCGGGCCATGTAACCATGGCGCGTGGCGCTCCACTCCCTTCCATAGAGGGGGATTCCCATCAAAATCTTGTTGCTGGGTATATGGAGAAGGGAATAGGTCAAAACCCGATTCACCCAATTCAAACCGGCAATCGGTCCGGGCGGGTCGTTGCGTCCGAAATTGTCGTAGGTCATGACAGTGACAAAGTCTGCCGCCTGGCCTAGCGCCTGATAGTCAAAGGCAGCCGCCCATACGCCCGGAGCCGGAGCGCCGGGGCGGCTTACGGCTCCAAAGGCCACATCTGAGAGGCGCGGCACGAGGGCCACGCTCAGCAGCATGTTGTAACGATGCATGGTCAGGGCAGCCTGCTTTACAAATTCGGTGAACAGGTTCCGGTCCCTGGGATCGATGTTCTCGAAATCGATTTGAAAGCCTGCGCAGTGGTTTTGCCATGCGAGATAAGCCAGATAAGTGATGGCGCGCTTTTGCGCCGCAGGGCTTTCGAGCACGGCGCTTACTGTGGCCCGGTCGAATCGGCGGTTGAAGACCAGGGGCATCAAAGGTATTCGGGCGCGTTGAGCCACGTCCAGAACGCGGGCCGGAATCTGGCCATAAACAGAGCCTTGAGAATCGATCCAGAAGGCTTGCGGCGCCAGCAGATCAATTTCGGACGCGTGCGCCTTCAGCGATTCGAAGCTGGGGGCGTCGTCGACGTAATAGTAGAGGCGCAAGGGCTGGGCTTGAAGCAAGCGCGAGCGCAAGGTGGAAAGATTCAATGGGGCGGCATTAAGAACAAGGGTTTCAGCAGGTTGCTGAAGAAGCTCGAAAGCTGTCATCCTGAGGCGACGAAGGATCCCTGTATTTGTTTGATTTGGGTAATACGGTGATCCTTCGCTGTGCTCAGGATGGCAGAGCCCGGGCTTTTTCAGTGACCTGCAAGGCCACGGCAAAATAGTCAGAATTGTAGCGAGCGCCACTGAGAGCGCGAAGCCCAGATGGGAAGTCCTGTATCTCAAAAATTCACCTCACAGTTTTTGACGCTTCCAGCAAGTCCACAGGAAATACGCCGGAATGCCGCTCACAATCAGTGCCAGGCACCCGATGGCATCCGATGGACTTGTGAAGAGTGTATCGGCCAGGATCAGAATAGCGAGGATCACAAAAATAGCGGGAACCGCAGGATAGCCCCAGGTGCGATAAGGGCGAGACAGGTTAGGCTCCCGCCGCCGCAGCACAAAGATGCCGGCCGTGACCAGGGCGTAAAAGACCCATTCGGAATAGATGGCTTTGGTATAGAGCGTTTCATAGCGGCCGCTCAGCGCAAATGCGCCGGCAATGATTGCCTGGGCCACGATGGCAACGGCTGGCGTGTGAAATTGAGGATGAACGGCCGCCAGCGGCTTGGGGAAAAGTCCTTCGCGCGCCTGGGCGTAAGGGATTCTCGATCCGGCAAGAATCGAGCCGTTCAGCGTGGCAAAGGTGGAAATGAGCACGCCGATGGCGATAAACGATCCTCCCACAGGCCCTAAAAGGCGCTCAGCCGCCTTCGCCGCCACGGTTCGCGTGGAGGCCACTTCAGCGGGTGTTAAGACATAAAAATAAGCGACGTTCACCAGGAAATAGATGATTCCCACCAGTATCGCCCCTGCGATCAGCGCCGCCGGTATGTTCCGCTGCGGGTTTTTGACCTCGCCCGCCACCATGGAAAGGTTGTTCCAGCCATCATAGGCCCAAAGGGCCGAGACCATCGCGATGCCCCAACCTGCCCAGGCCCCGCCTTGTGCGCCGTGGGTGAACAGCGACGAATGAAGGTTTGTCCACGAGCCGCGCCCGAGGGTCAAACCCAAAATAATCAGCGCTGCCAGCACCGCGATCTTTGCAATCGTGAACAAAGTCTGAATTGCGCCGCTTCGCCGGACTCCCAGGATATTGATCCCGGAAAGCAACAAAATCATGAGGGCAGAACCTACCTGAATACCTGTTAACGTCAGCGTGGACTGATGGCCAGCCAGAGAAACAGATGATTTCCAAAAGGTCTGAGACAGACCCGGAAAGAAGTAGGCTAGATAAAGCAGGAAGCCCGTGGCAATTGCGGCGATAGACGCGGTTTTGGCCACGATAAATTGAGTCCAGCCGTAAAGAAATCCCAAACCGGGTCCGTAAGCGTGATGCAAGTAAACGTACTCGCCTCCGGCTTCGGGCAAGGCCGCGCCAAGCTCAGCATAACCCAGCGCGCCAAACAGGCTCAAAGCTCCGGCGACGACCCAGATGACGAGCACATGCGAGGGAGTTCCAACCTGCCCCAACATGAGGCTTGGGACCACAAAGATCGCCGTGCCGATCATGGTCCCTGCAACCACGGAGGCGGCTGCGTAAAGTCCTAACCCGTGAATGAGATCGTCTCGTTGTGCCATGGCCCTATCAGATGACAACTTCTGCCAGTGAATAAAGAGGCAGTATATGCTACCGGACTCTGGATGCGACAACCGATTCCTCAGCAGGATACTGAAAAACGTTGATGGACGTTACTATTCCGAGTCTTTCGTCTGTCATTCTGACGCCGAGACCTTCGGCTTCGCTCAGGTAAACTTCGCGAGGCGGAAGAATCTCCGTATTTCGCTGAGGATAAACTTTGAGCGGAATCTCGCTCTGCCAATAAGAGCTTGCGAGATTCTTTATTGCCCGTGTCTCCTGAAAATCACCCTCGCCGGAACGCCGCCATTGAAGATTCAAATCAAAGCTGTTGTTGAAATCGTTACTTAGGTAAATGTCTTAATCAGGTTCCAGTAACCATCGAGTACCCTAAAGTGGAAGAAATTTTCTCTCGGTTGACACGAATTCATCATAAGAGGTCCATCGTCTGGTAATAATGCTTTATCAAACAAGCCAAAAGTACAGCTTATCGTCAACAAGATACAAGGCATTACTGACACCAGGTTTGTGGAAGCCTAATTGCAAATATTGCCAATCGGTGGGTAACCCAAGGGCGGGGAAGGGGGGAAGGGCGCCTTTTTTGACAGGCGTCTGATGGCTCAACTTAAAGCCCTGCTGCGGGCGGAATATAGTCCCAGCGAAGTTAGGAACCAGGGGCTATACCAAACAACGCCAGACCCTGGTTTTCATAGGCCAGGGTGGTCAATCACAACCGAGGAGAAAGAGATGGCACGAATAACAAAGCTGGTTGTCACCGTGACAGCAGCCTGTCTGCTGGTTGTCTTAGGCTGCATGTCTGCTCAGGCCGATCAGTACACTCTTGGGGCAAGCAGCCAGGATGTGTCCTTTACCGGTCAGGGAAACGGTGTTGTCTCGGTCACATTTGGAGCTTGCAGCTTCAATAGCGGAACCAATCAGACCACGTGTACGCTTTCGGGATCTGCATTGACTCCAAACAATTCGGTAACCAACTACACTCTTGAAGAAATCTTTTCCGGCAACGGCCCAAGCCCTGTCACGGCTGGGCCTGGTAATGGAGGCGTTTTCGCCATCAACATGAATGGGGCAACGGCTCAGATCAGCTTTAATGGAGGGACGAGCTGGAACCCCATTGACTACGTGGCCTGGAACGATGGGTCCGCCAATCCTCATGCCAATGGCACCTGGGATGGCGGCCTTCCGTTCGATTATACACTTCACAATATCACGGGCTCGTGCACCGGGCTCAGCTCAGGCATGCCTTGCACTTTGGATAATGTCGCCATGACTCAGGGCGCTCAACTCAAACAGACGATATCTTCGGGTGAGTTCGTTAATACTCCTGAGCCGGCTTCGCTCAGCTTGCTTGGCATCGGTTTGCTTGGGCTTGCCTTCGCATTCCGTCGTCAATTGAAGGCTTCGGCCTAAAAGCTGCTTGCCCAACGAGCATCTTTCACTTTGATCATGCAGAATTAGGCGAATAGGGAGATTCATTCGCCTAATTCTGCATCTCTGTTTCACGAACTTCCGCTTCTCCGCTTACCCAGAGAGCTTCATTTTCACCCCTGGTTTACGTGGCTTAAGCCTTCGATCTGCTAAAGAACGCGCAGCCGCGCCTTCATGCCGCAAGATAACAGACGTTGTTCGGCAAAACCCAGGAGCTTGGGGCCGACGTGCGTGAGAAAGTAGGGCCTCCAGAGTTTGCCTCCGGGCGCTTGGGTGGAGACATCCCCTTGCATGACGCGTCGTTCGGGTTGTCGCCGCTCAAATCGCGGGTATGGAACGCGTCTGGGGATGAGATTCCTTGTGGCTGAAACGGCGCAGGGTTCCGAGGGGAACGTCTGCTGCGGATTGCTGCGCCACGAGTCGATGCCGGAATGAAAGTGGTAGACCTCCGTGAAGGCGCGCTGGAGAGAATATCGCTCGACCTTCTGCACTTTCTCAGAAAGTATCCTGGCCTCGAAAGGCTTCTCACGATCACCTGTTGCGGCCAACACCCGAGAGCCTGCGGTAATTTCCGCCTGAAGGAAGGATGGCTGGTTCAAAACATAATAGCTGTTGACGTTATACCCCGCCACTTCGATGGCCACAATATTGGGTCCTGCGGATAGGGCGGGCGTGATATCCCACTCGTCCACGCGGAAATAACCGTGCGGGCCGCGTGCCGGACCAAAGCCGCGAAAATCACCGTTTACGAAGAACCGGTATAGCGTGGACCCTGCCACTCGCAGCGTGACCGGCCCCTCGTTAGGCGACTCGAAGATGGCCCGAAAGCCAACGAACAGGTTCATTTCGGTTTCCCGGCCTTTCGGCCAGACAGGCTTTGCCTTGAGGAAGAAAGACTGAACTCCGGCCGTAAAACCTATCGATGGCTTGGTGGCACGAGGCTCAGCAACGAAAAGCTCATCTTGAGGGACTAGCAGCGAAGCGCTGCACAATGCCAGGAGTTGTCGGCGGTTCATGAATTTTCACCTTCAGAGAATTCGAAAGTCTGATGTCATGTTGCCCTTGGTGCAACGCGGCGCTGCGGGAGGTCGATGGCTCACAAGAGTTTCCCAACTCTACGGACATGCATTCATGGATTGGTTTCTTGCGGATGGCTGACCCCTTCCGATCCATTGACATTTTGAGCGCTGGAAAGTTTGTTGAATAATTCCAGTTCCCGCTGGCTGTCGGCAGGCTGACGCAATTTGCGATAAACCTGCGAAAGAAAGTAGTGGCTGCGCGGGTCAGCAGGATCTAAACGGGCGGCGAGCAGCAACTCAGTCTTGGCTTGCTGAAGTTCATTCAGCCCAATGTAGCAACGTCCGAGAAGGATGTGGGTTTGCGCGCTTTGAGGTTCGCCGGCTTCGGCTTGCTTCAAGTAGTCGCGGGCTTTGCTGAATTGCTGTTGGACCAGAGCAATATCGCCCAGATAGAAGTTGGCGCGAGGGTCGTTCGGCGATTCCTTGAGAGCCAGAAGGAACTCTTTCTCTGAAGGCCCGAACTGCCTCAGCATCCAATACGCAACCCCCAGGGGGTAATGAATGCCCGTGGCGTCCGGTTGCATCCGCAGCGCGGCCTGGTATTCCTCAATGGCTGCCTGGTAGTGTCCTTCGTCGGCATAAAGTTCGCCCATCAAGGCGTGAAGCTGGAAAGAATCCGGATCAAGCTTTCTGAGCCTCTTGATGGCCTGGAATGAAGCGTTCATGTGCAGTCGGGCCAGTTCGTAAAGCACGGTTGCCTTATTCGGATTCTGGGCAGCGACCTGATCGAGTTGGACGATGGCGTCTTCCGTGTGGCCCTCCGCCTCCAGAGCCAGAGCGAGATAGTATCGCGTGGCCGGGTGTGGGGCGGGCGTTTTCAACTCGTCTTGGAAGCTCGCAATTGCGTCGTTGAAATCATGCAAGCCGTAATAAGAAAGGCCCAGGAAGAAATTGACTTGCGGGTAGTTCGGATGCTCGCGCAAAATGCGTTTAAAAAGTTCAACGGAGTCGTTGAACCTGAGTTCGGTCTGTTCAACAATGCCCAGGCGCTTGAGGGCTTCGGGATTGTCAGGGTGGGAGGCGAGCACTTTTCGATAAACGCTTTCTGCCGCAGCGTAATTCTGTTCGCGCTCATAGACTCGGGCTTGCTGGAACAGATCGGTTGTCCCTTGCTGCGCCAATCCCGCCGAGATCATGCCGACAAACCATTCCAGCAACGCAATCGCCATGATCAGTGTGAAGCTGGACCACGCGACCCGACCCGATGCGAGTTTGTGAGCGTTTTCTTTTCCCATGGATGCGCTTCCTCATTATAGAGTCGATCCGAACTTTATATCAGATCGTGTTTTTCATAGGGTCAGGTATGGAGCGTCACTGAGGATTACAAACTACGGTGGCGGCATTTTCTGTAGCGCCGGTGTCCTCACCGGCGTTTTGAGCTACAGCCCTTGTCGTCACGGTAATTTGCGAGCCTCAGTGGGAGGCGCGCCGCGACAAGGTCCTGTGGTATAGTCTGAAAAAATGCAGGCCCTCAACCATGGCAACAAAAACCTTGATGAGCATTGAAGAGTACGATGCGCTGCCTGAAAAGGAAGGCGTGAAGTGCGAACTCAATGAAGGAAAACTGACTGTTGCGATTCCCTCACTCCGTCTTGTGCACAATCGTGTGCGTGATCGTTTGAGTCGGAGGCTCGCAACCTTCGTGGAAGAAAACGGATTGGGGGAAGTGACCTCAGAAACCGATTTCAATCTGTCGGAGGGCGTCGTCCGCATTCCGGATGTGGCTTTCATCCGGACGGATAGGGTGCGGGGAATCGATCCGAGAAAGCGGATCGAAGGCGCTCCTGATCTTGCCGTGGAAGTGGTCTCGCCCAATGACGATCCGGACGATCTGGTGGTGAAGGCCCGGCAATATCTTCGCTCGGGCGCGCAAGCCGTGTGGGTGCTATACCCCGAAGCTCGCATGGCCTACATTTACAGACCTGGAGAGCGACCTGAAATTCGGGAGGCCGGTCAGAATCTGGACGCGCCTGAGATTCTTCCCGGTTTTTCAACGCCTCTCACCGAAATCTTTGCTTCTAAATTCTGAAGCCACCGCGCGAGATGTTTCCATCCCCCTTGATGCGCACATCAAGAGAATGACAGACTGCGAGACTTTTCAGCGCCTGTTACGCTCCGGCCGCTTTGGGGAAGCTGGCGATAGCTTCAGCTTCATCCTCGTGAGCATCGAAGACCGTCAAAAGCTTGGTGATCTGCAACAGATCTCTGACTCTCTTGGTGAGATGCAGTAGCTTTAACTGGCCGCCTCGATTGGCGGCTGCAACGTTGGCGCTGACCAGTTCGCCGAGCCCTGCGCTATCGATGTAGGAAACCTCCGCCAGATTCAGCAGAATGTTTTTGTGGCCTTGAGCCAATAGATCGCGGATCAACTGGCGCAACTGCGGCAAGTCTTCGCCCAGGGTGATTCTCCCGTTCAGATCAATGATAGTGACTGAGCCTGTTTGGCGTGTATTTGCTTTCACGTTCTTATTCTCCTTTTCTCAAATTGAGCGCTGCCTGTCTCACAATATCGCAAAATCCTGGCATCCGGAAATCTTTCTATGACGAGCCTGTCATGCTGAGCGAGGCGAAGACTCCTGACCACGGTGATGAGTGAAAATGACAAGAGACAAGAAAAGCAATCGAAGCGTCGCAAGCAATATTTGCTCATCACTCATCACTGTTTTTGCGCTCCTCGAAAGACAGACTATTGAGGATTACAAATTATAGTGACGACTTCTTCTGTAGCGCCGGTGTCCCCACCGGCGTCTTTCGGCGCTGAGAGCCTGCCCTGAACGAAGTGAAGGGACAGCGCCGCTAAAGCAAATAGTGTCACTATAATTTATAATCCCCTGTAGATGATTTTTT
>DATGKJ010000113.1:0-9932 GCA_035294685.1 Terriglobia bacterium
GCGCTCTGTCACGGCCACGGCAGTTGCCTCGCGGCCTCCTGTGGGCGGCGCTCGTCGTTGCCCTGGCGTCCCAGGCTGCGCTTCGTTGGACAGCGGGATCAGCACAGACGGGTTCGGCAGCCGCGACCACTCCGCTCTACATCTCTTCCGCAAAGCTGCTGCGCGATCTGAGCCTGGGATACGACGGCCTCCTGGCTGATATCTACTGGACACGAGCGGTTCAATACTTCGGGAGAGAGCGGCTTTCCGGGCATCCGCGTTTTGACCAGCTTGGGCCGCTGCTGCGAATCACCACCACGCTGGACCCGCATCTGATCATCGCCTACCGATTCGGGGCGATCTTTCTCGCGGAAAAACCGCCGGGCGGCGCCGGGCGGCCCGCCGAGGCGCTGCAATTGCTTCGGCGAGGCATTGTGGCAAATCCCCAGTATTGGCGTCTTTGGCAGGACCTGGGATTTATTTACTATTGGGACCTCCACGACTATCGCGCTGCGGCGAGAGTCTTCAGAGCGGGCAGCGAGCGTCCGGGAGCGGAAATCTGGATGAAGACGCTCGCGGCTGCCGTGGCTGCAAAAGGCGGCGAACTTCGGACGTCACAAGTCCTCTGGGCTCAGATTTACCGCGCGACGGAGGATGAAACCGTGCGGAAGAGCGCGCTCGCGCATCTTGAAGCGCTCAAAGCCGAGCAGGAGCTTGAAGAGTTGGACAAAGCTTTGGCGTTTTATGAGAACCAGACCGGGCATCCGGCAAGCTCTTTCAAGGATTTGGTTGCGGCTGGTCTCCTAAGTCACGCGCCGCGTGACCCTTCCGGAACCCCTTACGTTGTGGCTGATGATGGAACGGCCAGCCTGGGACCGGGAAGCGCCATCGATTTGCGGTTGATCCATTGAAAACCGCGCCGCAGCATTTTCTCTACACGTGTCATTCTGAGCGACAGCGAAGAATCCCTGTATTTCAGGTCAGGGTAAACTCTGCGAAGCGTCGCAGCATCTGCAAAAATAAAATGCAGAGACCCTTCGCTCAGGGTGACAGGCTGCCCATTCTGTCAATCCACTTGCTGAACGCCGTGAGTTATGGCATGAAAATGCGTGGGGAAAACTTGCGCATGTTTTATGGAACGCTCACAGCGCTGGCGGTTGCATTTCTTTTTTATCTGATTGATCCTTACGCCAACCCTCGTTACCGCGGGCCGGTTTCAGACCATTTCGATGGCCGGCGATTCTTCAATCCTGGCCCTTTCAGTGACCGCGGCTTCCGCGATTTTTTGCGCTGGCAATTTCATTCCGAACGCGGCTTCTGGCCTGAATTCATCGACCAACCGCCGGGCCCGCCTCCTCCACCTCGGGTGGAAGGCGACTGTCTGCGCGTGACGTTCATCCATCATTCAACCGTCCTGATTCAAACGGCGGGCCTGAATATTCTTACCGATCCTGTCTGGTCAAAGCGAGTGGGGCCGGTTTCGTGGCTGGGGCCTCGGCGTCGGCGCTCGCCCGGCTTGCGAATCAATGATCTGCCGCGAATCGATGCGATTCTGCTCAGTCACAATCACTACGATCACCTGGACCTGCCGACGCTCAGAAGACTGATGGAAACGCATGCTCCGCTACTGATCGCGCCTCTGGGTGTGCGCGCACTGTTAGAGGCCGGGGGGCTACCCTCGACAGCCGAGCTTGATTGGTGGCAGACCATCTCGCTTCGAAACGGAATGAAAGCGACGTGTGTGCCTGCGCGACATTTTTCCGTGCGCGGCTTCCGCGACCGGAATAACGCCTTATGGTGTGGTTATGTGCTGGAAGCGCCAGGAGGCCGAATCTATTTCGCCGGCGATACGGGCTACGGGCCTCACTTCGAACAGATTACGCGCCAATTTGCGCCCATCCGCCTGGCGTTGCTTCCTATTGGCGCTTACAAACCGGCATGGTTCATGTCTCCTGTTCATATGTCGCCGTTCGAAGCCGTGCGCGCGCATCAGACGCTCGGAGCCCAAACGAGCGTCGGCATTCATTTTGGAACATTTGCCCTGGCCGACGAAGGCGAAAAAGAACCAGCGATCGATCTGGAGCGGGCTTTAAAAGAGGCCGGCAACCCCATGCCGCAATTCTGGAGGCTGGATTTTGGCGAGGGACGTGACGTGCTCTCCTGCCCTTCTGAGATTACCAGCGCCTCTTCAATCCCGTCCTCCTCACAGGTTTAGAGGGACGCCTTATCGGAATTTCTCCCGGAAGCTTTTGATTTCTTCCGCAAATCGTTTATACTCCCTGCCTTAAAACCAGGCGGGTTGCCGAAAAAACTCGCAGCTTATTATTGCGGGCCCTTTGCTTGTCATCCTGAGCGCAGCGAAGGATCCCTGTATTTATAGTCAAGCAAATGCAGAGATCCTTCCTTCGTTTCACTCAGGACCGCCTTCAGCTCCTCAGGATGACGGCTTTCGTGATCGTTTTCAGCAATCCGCTAACGCTGCTCTACTGAGGAGACTTATGAAGCGAAGCATGATACTGGGCGTGGCGGTGTGGACGCTGGGCGCTGTGGCCTGTTGGGCTGCCCAGCCCTATCAGGTGGTGATTGAGCACAATGTGCCGGTTCGGATGCGCGATGGGGTCACGCTGCGCGCCGATATTTACCGGCCTGACGCTCCGGGCAAGTTCCCTGTGCTTCTTGAGCGCACGCCTTACAACAAAGCCAACGAGATTGAGACCGGGTATCTTGCGGCCCGGCACGGGTACGTGACGGTGATTGAAGATTGCCGCGGCCGTTATGCTTCCGAAGGCGAGTGGTATCCGTTCAAGCACGAATCGCAGGATGGGTACGACACGGTGGAGTGGGCCGCGTCGCTGCCCTCATCGAATGGGAAGGTGGGAATGTTCGGCGGGTCCTACGTGGGCGCCACGCAGATGCTTACCGCCATCGCTCACCCGCCCCATCTTGCCGGAATCTTTCCGGTAGTGACGGCATCAAACTATCACGAAAACTGGACGTACCAGGGCGGAGTCTTCACGCAGTGGTTTGATGAATCGTGGACGTCAGGGCTCGCCCAGGATACGCTCAATCGCCAGGTGGCGGAGAGCACCGACGCGATGACTGCCGTCCGCGCGCTGCCGCTTGAGGATTATTCTCTCTTTCCGACCCCAGCCACTCTCGGCAACGCCGGCCTCCAGAAACTGGCGCCTTATTTCCTGGACTGGCTCCATCATCCCGATTACGACGATTACTGGAAGCAGTGGTCAATTGAGGCCGACTATTCGCGCATTCGCGTGCCGGCATTCCACGTGGGAGGCTGGTATGATCTTTTTCTGGGCGGGACTCTGCGCAACTACGAAGGCATCAGGGCCCATGGCGGAACGGACGAGGCGCGGCAAGGCCAGCGTTTGCTCGTCATTGTGGGCGGGCACGCCGGGCTGGGGCGCAAAGTGGGCGACGTCGATTTTGGCGCGCAGTCCGTCATCGATCTCAACAAGCTCATGCTGCGCTGGTATGACTATCTCCTGAAGGGCGAGTCCAACGGAATGGCGCAGGAGAAACCGGTGAAATATTTTGTGATGGGCGCGAACGAATGGCGTGAAGCGGATGCCTGGCCGCCGCCTGGCGAACGGCTAACCCGTTTTTACCTCCACTCCCGCGGCAAGGCGAACTCGGCACTGGGAGATGGAACGCTCAGCGCAGGCTCGCCGCATGAGGAAACGCCGGATAAGTTCGTCTACGATCCTTCCAATCCCGTGCCGACGATTGGCGGCAGGCTCTGTTGCGATTCGCTTCATCTTGAGCCTGGGGCGCGCGACCAGCGGCCCAATGAGGCGCGAGAAGACGTGCTGGTCTATTCAACTCCTGTTTTGACTCACAACCTGGATGTGACCGGGCCGGTGAGCCTGGAACTTTACGCCAGCTCGACAGCCGTCGATACCGATTTCACGGCCAGACTGGTTGATGTCTCGCCGGATGGCTTTGCCCGCAACGTGACTGGCGGCATCCTTCGCGCGCGCTATCGCAATTCCGCTGAAACACCCGAGTACATGACGCCCGGGCAAGTCTACAAATTCACCATCGATCTCTGGGCCACGAGCAACGTTTTTCTGAAAGGCCACCGACTGCGCCTGGAAGTCTCAAGCAGCAATTTCCCCCGCTTCGACCGCAATCTGAATACCGGCGAGAGTCCCGAAACCGGCAGCCGCTGGGTGAAGGCGACGCAGACCATTTATCACGACTCAGCGCACCCTTCGGCGCTGGTGTTGCCCGTGATGTCGCAGTGAAGATTGCTGCTTGTAACTGCAATGGCGTATCAGAAGGAGCGGTGACCGCGATGGGTGTTTTTCAACCGCGGGTTTGTCTCAATGATCACCATTCAGCGCGCGGGATGAAATGCGATTCAGGAAACCTTTAATCGCGCCATCGGTGGCGGGGTTGGCTGTCCGGCTTTGCGGAACGGAAGAGGGCGTCGGGTGGTTAGGCGCAACGGGCGCGGCTCGCGCTCGGGCGAGTTGGTTATAAACGGCTGCGATGGCCTTCGGGGCCAGATCAAGAGCCCGCAAATTGAAGGCGCCGGAAGAGAGAAGCTGATCCTCGACGGCCGAAAGGGATTTGCCCTGCTGGATGCCCGCCTGGACTCCTGCCTGAAGCCATTGGAGAAATCCCCTGAAATTAGCGAGAGTTTTCTCAGTGCTGGGGTCGCCGTGCCCGGGAACGTAGGTTGTCGCATTCCACTTCTCAACGTTGCCCAAGGCGTCGATCCAGCGTTGAACGTCGCGCGAGCCCACTTGCGGCACGTATCCGTTCACATAAAGATCGCCCAGAAAGAGCACTTTTTCCTGGGGAAGAAACACAGCCGCATCGCCCTCGGTGTCCCCGGGCAGATCGCAATTCAGGTTGAGCACGCGGATTTCCTGCCCTCCCAGGTTGAACGACGCTGTTCCCTGAAAGGTCTGAGTGGGAAAAGTAAGATGGATGCCGCGCATGTGGCGAGGGAGTTCGGGGTCGAGCGACATTCGCCTGGCAAGGCCGGATTGATAGGAGCGCATCTGGGCTTCGGCTCCCGAACTGGCGATAATTGTGGCGCGTTGCTCGGCAAACACCTCGTTGCCTAATACTTCGTCGGCCTGCGGGCCGGTGTCGATGACCAGCCGGACTGGAAGATCCGTGCGCTGGCGGATTTCATAGAGCACTTCGCGCGCATGAAACGGGTTGTTCGTGGTATTGATGACGACCACCCCATCAGGGGTGATCACAAAGCCGACGTTGCCTGAGCGACTGAAGTTCGGGTCGCCGTTCTGATCCATAATGTCGTCGGGAACCCAGACGAACGTGTGCGGCGCCAGTTGCCTGACTTCGTAGGGCTGATCCGCCGCGCGGAGCGCAGGAGAAGAAATCAGGCTGGTCGCCGCAACAAGGGTTATCAGACAAATGAGAAGGCTGGTGACCGACTTTGCCAGATGTTTCCGGCGCGCCCATGACCGAAATGGCTTCCACTCTACAGGCGATCCCATGGTTGTTCCAAGGCCAAGCCTTCGATTCCTTTCTCTGACACCAAGATATTGAATATCCTTTTCTGATGCAAGCAGGCGCTGCGTCGATCGGCTCAAAACCATATTATCGCCGGCTTTGCGCGCTCAAACATCCACAAAGACGCGCGCGCGCCAAAGATCTCCCTGCTTTTCAAAGGCGAGCTGATGATAGGTGATCGCCTTCACGAGGCTCTTCAGATGGTGCTTTGAGGGATTGAATTGCTCTCCCCGCGCAATGGCCGTGAGTCCAGTTTCACGGAGATCGGTGAGCTTGAAATCTGAAAACAGCCACCGCTCCGCGTCCTGAAGATAGAGGATTTCGCTCAGCCAATTCACCAGGAGGCTGAGCCAGTCCGAACCCAGGACTTGAACGTTTCTGGATTCCTGCGCGGCAACGGAATCCAGATCCACTCGAAGGGAAACGAGGGCGCGCGCGGCATTTTCAAACACTTCCTCGCGCGTTGTTCCAAAAGCCTCAAATCCAACATCGGCAGGGTGGTCAAGAATATGAAAGGCCTGCATGATTATGCTCGGAATGGATATTCATCTTTGCGCTTCGGTTTTATTGCATCGTCCTGCGCGGCAGGAAGACGGCCCAGCCCACAAGGTTTGCATGGCCGGAAATCCACGTTAGAATTTAGTTTTAAGGAGCGCCTGCATGGAAATGGAAAAAGAAGTTTTTAAAATCGCCGACCGTGAATTTCATTCTCGTCTTATTGTCGGCACCGGAAAATATCGAAGCTTTCAGGAAATGGCCCGCGCCCATGAGGCTTCGGGGGCGGAAATTGTTACGGTCGCGGTGCGTCGCGTGAATCTGACGGATCGAAGCAAAGAGTCGATGCTGGATTATATCGACCGCGAAAAATACTTCATTCTCCCGAACACCGCCGGTTGCTATACCGCCGATGAAGCGATTCGCACCGCCCGCCTGGCGCGCGAGGTGGGGCTTTCCAACTGGATCAAGCTGGAGGTGATCGGCGATCAGAAAACGCTATTCCCCGACAACTTCGAGCTGGTGAAGGCCACGGAGGTTCTCGCGCGCGAGGGTTTTGTGGTGCTGCCTTATACGAATGACGATCTGATCTCCGCGCGTCGGCTGATCGACGCGGGCGCCGCCGCTGTGATGCCGCTGGGAGCGCCGATCGGCTCGGGGTTGGGCATCCAGAACCCAGCCAACATCCGCATCCTGCGCGAGATGATTACCGATGTCCCCATCATTCTCGATGCCGGAGTCGGAACCGCCTCCGATGCGGCGGTTGCCATGGAACTGGGAGCTGACGCTGTGCTGATGAATACCGGCATTGCCGGCGCAGAGGATCCCCTCTTAATGGCGGAAGCGATGCGACACGCTGTCATCGCGGGCCGAAAAGCTTATCTTGCCGGGCGTATGCCTAAAAAACTTTACGCCGCTGCGTCGAGCCCTCTGGAAGGCGTGGTGCGCTGATAAGTCATGCCCTTGGCTGGGACCGCGATTTGATGAAAGGCGGAAACACCAAAGCCTGCCAAGGGCGAAATGAAGGACTGCCTTTCGCGCAAAACTACGAGCCCGCAAGGCCGCCACGATTCTGATTTCTACCGGGGCTTTTTCCCTTGCTGGTTGAGTGAAACATTCGCAGAGTTCTTTTCCCGCTGGGGAAGCACGTAGATGATCTCGCCTTGCCGCGCCATATGGAGTTCTTCGCGCGCATAGCGCTCGATGGTTGCAGGGTCAGACTTCAGTCCCTGGACTTCCTTTTGCAGATTCTGATTTTCCTGCTTCATTTGCTGGATTTGACGGGAGAGCGATTGTTGCTGGTGTTGCTTTTCGAGGAGCGTCAGCAAGCCGTCTGCGCCAAAAATTCCGTGGGCCACAAGCGCGATACAAATCAGCGCGCAGGCTGCAAGAACGCCCCGCCGAAAGTTCTGGTCTCGCTCATTCCACCGTCTCATTTCAGTCTCTTGAGCCGAGCATACACTCAGCCCTCTAAGGATTCAACACAAAAGCCTTGGCCGCGGTCATGAGTTTTTCAAGTTCGCGATCGGAGGCAGCCTCCCCGTAGACGCGAACCACCGGCTCGGTGCCTGACAAGCGCATCAGAATCCAGGAACCGTCCTGGCAGATCATCTTCAATCCGTCGGTGCGATCGATGCGAACCACCTTGCGCGAATCGAATTCATTCCAATCGCGTTTGAGTTTTTCCAGAAGCCGCTTCTGAACCTCAGGCTTAAGATGCAGGTTCACCCGCTCGGTGTGATAAGCGCCCACCTTCTTGAACAGGGCCTCAAGCTGTTGCCGGACTGAAAGCCCTCGCCTGGCGACGGATTCCGCCAGCAACAGGCAGGCAAGGATGCCATCTTTTTCGGGCAGATGCCCCGCAATGCTCATGCCGGCGCTCTCTTCTCCGCCCATGGCGATCTTGCCCTCTTTGATGAGCTCGCCGATATACTTGAAGCCCACCGGAGTTTGATAAAGCGAGACGTGGTGATGCTTCGCAACGGCGTCCATCAGATGAGTGGTGGCGACCGTCCGCGCCAGGCCTCCGGGCAACTGGCGAACCTCGATGAGATAATCCGCCAGCAGCCCCAGAATATAATTCGGATGAATCCAGGTTCCGTCTGAGTCCACAATGCCAAAACGGTCGGCGTCGCCATCGGTTGAAAGGCCGACCGCGCAGCGATGTTCTTTCACGTATTCCCCGAGTTCTGCGAGATTTTGAGCGCTGGGTTCCGGTCCCGCTCCGGAAAAGAGCACGTCGCGGAAATCGTGCAGGACGCGCACCTCGATGCCATGCTCGCGCAGCAGATCGTCCAGATAACCGCGAGCGGTTCCGTAAAGCGGATCGTAAGCGATCTTGAGCCCGGCGTCGGCGATGGCCTTCAGGTCCACTTTCTTCCGGATTTCTTCGAGATAGGCAGGCCGGGGGTCGGCGGGCCGGTAGAGCGGAGCCGCAAACTTCGGCCCTTTCAGCGAGCGCTCGCCTGCCAGGACCTGCTCCACAAGCTTTTCAACTTCGCGGGTCACTTCCGGCATGGCCGGGGCGCCATCTGCGGTTGAGAATTTCAGACCGTTGTATTCCGCCGGGTTATGGCTCGCGGTAATGTTGATGCCGCCTTCCATCCGCTCGTGAATGATGCCAAACGAAAGTGCGGGCGTCGGATGAGCGCGAGAGGTGGTGTGCACCTCAATTCCGTGCGAGGCTAAAATTTCTCCAGCCGCGTCGGCGAACTTTTCGGAAAGGAAGCGCGTGTCGTAACCTGCCAGCACGCGTGGGTGTGTGGAATGCTCCAACAGATAGTGAGCAATGGCTGAGGCTGCCAGTCGCACGTTCTCAAAGGTGAAATCTTCCGCGATGATTCCGCGCCAGCCCGAGGTTCCGAAGTGGATAGGATTTGTTGCCATTTCGTCCTATTGTATATCCTTGCGCTGTGTCTGGCGCAAGGGTCTGGGATTGCCGGTCCGGAGAAGCTTATGACGGATAAGATTGTGATTCTTGTAACTGCCGGGAACTTGCGGGAAAGCAAGCGAATTGCAAAACGCCTGGTGGAATCGCGCCTGGCAGCCTGCGTGAACATCAGCCAGCCGGTGCGATCCATTTATCGCTGGCAAGGAAAAATTGTGGATGATCGGGAACACCTGCTTTTGATCAAGACCTCGCGGGGCCTTTTCGAGAGCGTTAAACTGGCTATCTTGAAGATTCATAGCTATACCACGCCGGAAATCATTGCCTTGCCCATCATCGAAGGCTCTTCCGATTATCTTCAATGGATCGACGGCTCCATTAAATCCGATTTGTAATCCTCAATAAATCCGGCTTGCATCACGCGGCACGGCCATCCTGGCCGTGGCGGTTCAACGCTTCACGGGCGAGGCGCCCGTGCCACACGGCAAACTAGGACACAACCTCGCTCTCAGCAAGTTGCTGGGTTGGATCGATTTGCCAGAACAAGGCGGTGCTGACCCATAACATCACTCCAATGGCAAGCAGCGGCAGGTTATAATTCCCTGTCATTTTCACCGTATAACCAAACACCAGCGTGCAGACAAAGCCTCCGCAAAGCCCGGCGGTATTCATGACGCCGGTGACGGCGCCCGCATGCTCTCTTCCCACATCCAGGCAAACCGCCCACGCCGAAGGCAGCATGAGGTCCATAATTCCAAACGCAGCGGCAAGAAGCGCCACTCCGGCTGCCTTGCCATGAGTCATGGCCGTGATGAGGACGAGCAAGCCCGATGCCGCAAGGGCCGCCGCTCCGATCATCCGGCGGCCAAGCTTCAGTCCATGCCGCTCGACAAGGAAGTCGCTGAGATACCCGCCCAACAGATTTCCAGCGGCGCCCAGGAGAAACGGAAACGATGAAAAAATGCCCATCTCCTTTAAGGTCAGCCCGCGGCCGCGAACGAGGTAGGTTGGAAACCACGAGAGGAAAAACCAGGATCCCCAGGCGTAACAGAAGTACATC
>DATGKJ010000114.1:0-3331 GCA_035294685.1 Terriglobia bacterium
CTATCTCAAACGAAAATACAATCTGCTGATCGGCGAGCGCACCGCCGAGCAGATCAAAATGGAGTTGGGGTCCGCCTACCCGCTGGAAAAGCCACTGACCATGGAGATCAAGGGCAGGCACCTGTTGGAAGGCATTCCCAAGACGGTCACGATTGACGATACGGAGATTCGGGACGCGCTTTCTGAATGCATTGCGACCATTCTCAACGCCATCCGTGTGGCGTTGGAGCGGACTCCGCCTGAGCTTTCCGCCGACATCTCCGATCGCGGCATTGTGTTGACCGGCGGCGGCGCCTTGATCAAGAACCTGGACAAGCGAATCCGCGAAGAAACCGGACTGCCCGTATCCATCGCGGAAGACCCGCTAGCCTCGGTGGTTCTCGGCACAGGGAGGATGCTGACGGATTTCAGCCTGTTGCGGAGGGTTGCCATCGAGTGAGGTCTCCAGTCTCGGCAAAATCCTTGCGCCCGAGAACAGGCCTGAAGGTTCTGACGAGCTTGTAATGCTCAGAGTCAACCCCCTGGAAACCACCGAACCCCATTCACCGCGCGCCAAGGAAGGCCCGCAGGTGATGCAGGTTTTTATCGTCCGCCATGCGCCTTTTTTCATCCTGGTTGCAGTGCTGCTGGCGCAGCTTCTCCTCCTGGCCTTGCAGGTGACCAGCAAACATAATGTCCCCCTGATTAAAGTTTGGGCTGTGGCAGCGTTTGATCCCTTTGAACGCTCCTTTCGCGGGCTTGCCGATGGCGCGTCCGGAGCCTGGTATTCTTACCATGATCTTCGCCAGGCTGAGCGGGAGAACATCAAGCTCAAACAGCAATTAGCCGAGGCGCGCGCACGGATTCTGCAACTTTCTCAGGATGGCGCGCAAAACGAGCGTTTGCGAGCACTACTGGGCCTTCAACAGCGCCTGCCCCTGCGCACCCTGGGAGCCACGGTCATCGCCGCCAGCCCCGGCAGCGGTTCCGCGATCTATATCGATAAGGGCGAGAAGGATGGACTTCGCACCGATCTTCCCGTGATTACTCCGGAAGGCGTGGTCGGTAAGGTTATTGCGGTCTTCAATCACACCGCGCAGGTGCTGATCATCACGGATGGCTCCAGCGGCGTGGGCTCCATGCTGGAAAAAAGCGGCGTTCAGGGCGTGCTGAAAGGCGGAGGGGATGGCATCTGCCATCTCGATTATATTATGAATGGCGAGAAGGTTGAGGTCGGAGATGTGGTGGTAACCTCGGGTCTCGACCAGATCTATCCCAAAGGATTGCTCGTGGGAACAGTGGTGAAAGTGAGCCAGGGCAATATCTATAAGAATATTACGGTGAAGCCCGCGGCCGCGCTCGATCGCCTGGAAGACGTCCTGGTGATTTTAAATCCCTCCCAGAGCGAAAAAGCAGGGAGCGATGCGCAAGCTCGTCGTTGAATCCGTACAATTGTATCATGGCTAATTCTGCGGAGCGCCCGGTTGCCGTTTACAGAATCCATCGAGCGGCGTTTGCAATAAGTTTATTTATTGCCCTTCTTCTGCAGATCTCGCTTCCCATTAAGTTGCCCCTGGCCCGCCTCTTTGACTTTCCTCTCCTGTTGATCATCTACTATACGTCCACCCGCCGGAGCAAGGTCTTCGGGATCGTGCTTGGGACTGCGCTCGGCCTTATGCAGGATGCGCTTTCTCATGGTTTGATTGGGATGTTCGGCATTGCAAAAGCCGTTGTCGGTTATCTCGCGGCTTCGGCCAGCGTGAAGTTTGACATGGAGCAACTGGGAGCTCGCTACATTTTGACCGGATTTCTGGTGTGCCTTCATGCCTTGATCCTGGTGGCCCTCAGGCGCCTTTTATTTGAGACTGCTCCGCCTTTTATCCCCCTTGATCTGGCGAGCGCCGTGATCGTCAACGTGGCCCTGGCGCTCATCTGCTTTCCCCTCCTTGATCGCTTTAAGCGTCCGGCATGAACTTCAGGCCGGGTCGTGACTCAGCTTACAATCCTCTTTTTACAGGGGATTACAAATTATAGTGACACTATTTGCTGTAGCGGCGCTGTCCTCAGCGCCGAAAGACGCCGGTGGGGACACCGGCGCTACAGAAGAAGTCGTCACTATAATTTGTAATCCTCAATAAGTCGGCTACCGGCCAGGATGAGAATTGCTGCATGTTTCAGTGACAGCAACGGCGGATCAAGCCAAAGATGGCTCAACAGGGGTGCGCCGAACGGAAATTGTTTTTCCCCTTGACATTTCAATCTATGAATTGCATGTTAGCAAGCTTCGTCATTTTTCATGGCGAGAAGAGGTTATTATTCCGACGCTGAGTTATGGCAGCGAACAAAAAGGTCCTGATTTGCTTTCATGATAAATGCTTTGATGGGGCTGCTTCCGCCGCCTTTTTTACGCGATTGTATCGCGCCAAATTTGACCCGGCGGCGGAAATCACCTATCGAGGGCTGGTCCATCGGGCAGGCCAACTCTTTGATGAAAACATGTTTGTCGGCGACGAGAACGTGATCGTCGACTTCAAATATTCCAGCTCCGACCGCCTTACCTGGTGGTTTGACCATCATCAGAGCGCTTTCCTGAGTGAAGCCGACGCCCAGCACTTTCGCCAGGACACCAGCGGCCGCAAGTTCTACAACCCTGAATTCCGCTCCTGCACCAAGCTGATTGCGCATGTCGCAGAAACCAGGTTTGGCTTCCACCCGTCCGATCTTGACGAACTAGTGTACTGGGCGAATCTCATTGACGGGGCGCAGTATCCGGATGCTCAGACCGCCGTGGAGATGAAGGATCCGGCCACCCGAATTACGTTAGTGATTGAAGGCACGCGCGATCCTGACTTTGTTCCTCGCCTGATCCCTGATCTTGCCTCCAAGCCTCTACAGGAAATTGCCTCGCTTCCCCCGCTTCGCCAGGAATTCGAAAGGCTTTATAGTCAGCACATGAAATGGATGAACGTTATCCAACAGCGCGGAAAATTGAAGAATGGCGTGCTCTTCTTCGACGTGGCCGACCTCAACATGGAGGGCTTCAACAAGTTCATCCCCTATTACCTCTTCCCAGGAGCGATCTATACCGTATCCATCAGCCGCTCTCCGGAACGCATTAAAATTGCCGTGGGAAGCAGTCCGTGGAATCCGGCTCCGAATCCCGCAAATCTGGCGACGATTTGCGAACGATTTGGGGGCGGAGGACACGCCAAGGTGGCCGCCATTTCGTTGCCCCCCGAAGACCTCGAGACCGCCCGCCGGGCGGCCTTGGAGATTGTCCAGGAACTCGGCTCCACCTTTTCTTCATAATCGCCCAGTGTCACAATAAAGAAGTCCTCTGCGGCTCTTGGAG
>DATGKJ010000115.1:0-3065 GCA_035294685.1 Terriglobia bacterium
ATGCTCAAAATCGCCAAGTCCTCCACGACGCCGATTTACCCCGTGAGCATTTTGGAGTGGGTTGCCGTGCGAATGCCCGGAGGTTACAACATCAATTACTGGCAGGCGCGGAACGGATTGAATTACATCGCCAAATATTCAGGCGGTCAGGCATATTTCCCGCGTTTTGAAGGTGAACTACCCGGCATTTATCGCCAAATCGGCGCCCAACTTCGCAGCCAATACAGCCTGGGCTTTGTCCCGACCGATAAACAGAGGAATGGCAAGTATCACAAGCTGAAGGTTGAGTTGGTGGATGCCCAGGGAAATCCTCTGAGAATTATCAATCAGAAGGGCAAAGCCGTTAAATATCGTCTCGTGTACCGCGAAGGATATTACGCCCCGAAGGGTTAGAGAGCGCGAAGAGAATAGAACAAAAGACTGAGAGATTCGCGCCAGCCTTCCTCGCCTGACGCTTCGCATCGCCCTCGCCCCTTGGGAGCAGGGGGCAATAGCTGAACGGAAAAACGCTTCCCACCCCTTCTTCTTTACATATTCTTCCGTTGGGAGGGTTGTGGGCGCAAGGGAGCCATGGGCGGGAGAGCGAGCGCGTTATGATCTGGGGCGAAGGCTCGCCGGATTTTTCATCAAGCTCCGGGTCTGACACAAAGTCTGCTGTGAACCAGGGATTAACAGAAGAACAACTGCTTGCCTGTATCGATCGAAGCCGTCTCCCGCATCACATTGCGGTGATCATGGATGGCAATGGCCGATGGGCGCAGAAGCGCAAGCTGCCGCGCATCGCAGGTCACCGCGCCGGAATGCGCGCGGTGCGCCAGGCGGTTGAGGCCTGCAGGCAGTTGGGAATTCCGTATCTCACCCTCTATGCTTTCTCAGTTGAGAACTGGAAGCGCCCTCAGACAGAAGTGGATTTGCTCATGGCCCTGCTCCGGGAGTATCTCAAAAAAGAGATGCCGGAATTGCAGCGCCAGAACATCCGCCTGCTGGTGATTGGGCGCATGCAGGAATTGCCCAAGAGCGTTCAGCATGACTTGCGAGAGGCTTTGGAAAGCACCCGACGCAATACCGGCTTGCAATTAACGCTGGCCCTGAATTATGGGGCGCGCGCCGAGCTGGCGGACGCTTTCCGCAAGCTGATGAGGCTCTCGAAGAGGGATCGGAAATTCAGGATGAGCGAAGAACTCATCAGCCAGAACCTTTATACCCGAGGGATGCCCGATCCGGATTTGCTGATCCGCACGAGCGGCGAAATGAGGTTGAGCAACTTCCTGTTGTGGCAGGCGGCCTATGCGGAGCTATGGGTCACCGATACTTTATGGCCGGATTTTACCCACAAAGACCTTTACCAGGCGGTGTTCGATTTTCAGCGGCGGGAGCGACGTTATGGCGGCCTGGGGCTTTCCTGAGCGGTGGACGCTCGAATGCGCGCCATGAGGCCAGCGCCTCACCTTAATTATGAAAACTCGCGTTCTTACGGGAATCGCCATCTTAATTCCTTCCATTTACCTCATTGGCTGGTCTCCCCAATGGCTGTTTCTGGCCGTGCTCGTGGTCCTGGTTGAGCGCGGTGTTTATGAGTACATTCTCATCGCTCGGCAAAGCGGTTTCGATGTTCTTCCGGCGATCATGTACGCCGCGGGAGCGGCCGTTTGCATTGTGCGCTGGCCCGACTTCTACCGCCACGGCATCCTGCTATGGGCGCTTTCCTGGATTCTTTTGCTGTTGATTCCTGTCTGGGCCTTGAGGAAGAGCGCCAACCTTGAACAGTATCTGGGATCGGTCAGCGCAACCTTATTTGGAATCTTTTACGTGGCATTCACCTTTTCCTGCTTATTTCCCTTGCGATTCTCAGGCATGGCTTCTGATCTCGCCAACGGGCGCCAGATTGTCTTCTTCCTGTTCGCTGTGATTTGCGTAGGCGATATTTTTGCTTATTTTACCGGGCGGGCCTTCGGGCGGAAGTCCATGTCTCCCCGGATTTCGCCCAAAAAGACCCGGGAGGGGGCCTTGGGGGGATTGGCCGCAAGCGTGATCCTGGGGTGGGTTTACGCCCGATGCTTCTGGCAAAGAGGCGATTGGAAAATCATTCTCCTGCTGGCTTTCCTGGTGGCCGTCGCCGGCCAAATCGGGGACTTAATAGAATCCGCCATGAAGCGGGGAGCGCATCTTAAGGATTCGGGCGCGATTCTGCCCGGGCATGGAGGGCTTCTGGATCGGGTGGATAGTTTGCTTCTGGGGGCTCCGGTGTTGTGGCTGGCGTTAACCTTGAGAAGTTATATTCATTAGTGAGGCTCGCATATTTTGCGGGCAACGAGAAATACAGGGATTCTTCCGCCTCACTTCGTTCGGCGTCAGAATGACGGACGAAAGGATCGAAATGACAGCATCCCTAACCGTTTTTTCAGCAACCTCGAATTACTCCAGAGAGAGCGAGTGACCTGAATGGTGAAAGGCTTGTGCATTTTAGGCTCAACGGGTTCGATTGGGCAAAACTGTCTTCGCGTGGTGAGGGGTTTGCCGGATCGTTTCCGGGTGATCTCGCTTTCAGCAGGAAGGAAGCTGGACATTCTGGCCGATCAGGCGCTCGAATTCAGACCTAAACTTGTGGCGGTAAGCGCCGATGAATTGGTGGAGCCCCTGCGCGGGCTGCTCGAACAGCGCGGCTATCGAGAGCCGGTCAGGATTGTGTCAGGTTCAGAAGGGCGCGTCGAGGCTGCAACTTTGCCGGAAGTTGACTTTGTAGTTTCGGCTTCGCATGGAATCACCGGTCTGCTGGCCACGTATGAAGCTATTCGGGCAGGCAAGAAGGTGGGACTCGCCAATAAAGAAACTCTGGTGGTGGCCGGCGAACTGGTGACCCGCGAGGCTGAAAGGACCGGGGCCGAGGTGCTTCCCATTGACAGCGAGCATTGCGCCATTCATCAATGCCTCCGCTCAGGTTCGCGGGCTGAGGTTCAGCGATTGATTCTTACTGCATCTGGCGGGCCTTTCTTGAAGACGCCAGCCCGCGAGTTTGACGCCATCACGCCGGAGGAAGCCTTGCGGCATCCAGTATGGAAAATGGG
>DATGKJ010000116.1:0-5261 GCA_035294685.1 Terriglobia bacterium
CTTCAAAGATGATCTCGGCGGTGTCGCTCGCCCGCAGACCCATCTTGTTTTCCTTCTTTCCGGAGCGGAAGCCGGGCGTGCCGCGCTCGATAATGAATGCCGAAATGCCGTGCTTGTGTGCCGTTTTATCCGTCATCGCCATGGCGACACAGATATCCGCGTAGGTTCCGTTGGAAGTAAACGTCTTCGATCCGTTCAGCACCCAGAAGTCGCCCTCAAGCCGGGCGGTCGTTCGAGTGCCGCTTGCGTCGCTGCCCGCCTGCGGTTCTGTAAGGCTCCAGCAGCCAAGTTTCTCGCCTCTGGCGAGGGGCGCCAGATACTTGCGCTTCTGCTCTTCCGTTCCCGCCTCTTCGATATGACCGGCGCACAGAGAGTTGTGGGCCGCCAGGCTGATGGCCACCGAGCCGTCCACGCGCGCGAGTTCTTCAATGATGATGGCAAACTCCACGTGGCCAAGTCCCGCGCCGCCGTATTCCGGGGGGAAGTTGACGCCCGTCAGTCCCAGTTGAGCAAGCTGAGGGAAGATTTCACGCGGAAAATGCTGAGCTTCGTCCCATTCCATGACGTGCGGGCGAATCTCCCGCTCGGCAAACTCTCGGACGGTTCTCTTGATCTCTTTCTGTTCTTCCGTCAGCTCAAAATCCAACGGGCACCTCGCGTGCTTCACGCATAATAACGGGTTGGGCGTCGTCTGCCGCGCGTTGCCTCCCCACTGCTAAGTTTGCCCTTCGCTGTGGCCCTTTTGCGGTGGCGAGGCTGTTGTTAAAGCTGCTAAAACTATAGCATAGCAGCAACACATACCCTCTCAGCATTCAGTATAGTTCCGCTCGGCAGCGATTGCCGAAGGCCCGCCGGATTGCTCGCCGCATCTCGTGAAGCGCTGGAATAAAATGCTTGTTGCTTTCAGCTTCGGGCCAGCGCCGCTGCCAGGTTTTCGGACGAGAAGTATGAGGAATCGAGCTATGTTAAGATAGAGCCGCGATGATGAAACGGATGGAAGCAGCAGCTCTGACCGCCATCCTCGCGCTCGCAGGCGGCCTCTTCGCTCTTGGAATGCCACGCAAAAAGCATGGCCCCTCTCTGGCGAAGGTTCTCGTGCATGCTGCAAAGCCCGGCTGCAAAGTCGATCTTGACGGCTCAGACGAAGGAGAGACCAACGCTCAGAGCAGTTTGATGATTTCAGACGTAGACCCGTCAGATCACTACGTCCACGTCGATTGCCCGGGCCAGCCGGAAGCCACCTACTTCATTTCCCCGGAGGCAGGTGAAACAGCTCAGATTGAGCCTGAAGCCGGCGCCGCCTCGGATGGCGCAGGCGGCATCTCACCCGCCGCGGCTGCCGAGAACACCACGGAATTGCGCGGGCTGGTGCGCGAGGCGGTCGATCTTCGGGGCGAGGGGCAGTTTCCGGAAGCGATTCAAAAGCTGCGGCAGGCGGTAAGACTCGATCCGGCAAATCCCGACCTGCATCATGAGCTGGGCGTAACGTTTCTCATGATCCGAGACTGGGATCAGGCGCGCGTCGAGCTTTTGGAAGCCATACGCCATGAACCCAATAATGCCGACGCCCATAACGGTCTCGGCTATGCGTTGGAAAAACTTGGGGAGGTTCGGCCCGCTTTAGACCAGTTCCGCATCGCAACCCGCCTTGACCCCAGCGATAACTCTTACCGGCAGCATTACATGGATGCGCTCGGCATGCTCGCCATGCAGGAATATGAAAAGAAAAAGAAGAAAAAGTAGGCCCGTCCCTGTGACTCACCGGAATGAAAAGCTCCAGCAGGCAAAGTGCAGGTACAGAAGAGAACCGATAAACTACTTTGCGAAGGCGACTCTCGCGCGGCGGAGGCCAAAGAGTCCCAGCAGTGCGGCTCCGGTGATCATAAAAATCAGACCGCTATTCTCAGGCGTAGGTGTGGGTGGAGGCGGGGATATCTCTGTGTCGCCGCAATTTTTCTTGGAGTCAGAATGCTTGCAACCGGCTGGCGCAGGGAAGAAAGGAATGAAGCCATTGGGGCCTCCGGACGGAGTTGAGGCGGCCTGGCCGGGTCCCCCGGAAGGCGCAATGAATTGATTCTCCAGGCCCGGAGCGCCGGGCAGAGCCCCGGCAGGAACCTGGGCAGCAAGGGCAACGATTTGCCCATCTGGATCGATGGACATCGCGGTGTCAAGAATTTCGGGAGTTGGCTCGTGCTTATAGATGGGCCGTTGCGCGGTCTGTGAAACTCGGTTCCCGCATCGTGTTCTGATGTAGTGCTCCCCGTCTGTGAGCAGCGCTTCTCCCTTGCTCAGTTTCAGCCGATGCGAAGTCCAGTAAACTCCATTTCCCACCCGGAACGAGACATAAGCATATTCGTCGTGTTGTAGCCTGACCACCCTCGCCTTCGCAACGTCAAATCCTGAATAATGCTCCGCCGCGACGGGGTCCGTCTCCATCGCTTCGCGCAATTGCCGCGTATCATGCACTCCCCCGGCGACAATGGAATAAGGGTAAATCAGCTTCTGAGGTCCAGTGGCTGCGGCCCGTTCCAACGAGTCGCGGCTAAGCATCATCATGCTGTGCCAAGCCGAGCGGATTGAGCCTTCATTCAGCGAGGTTCCGGAATCAAAGAACAGAAAAGCTGCGACAATTGCCAGGGCGATGATTCCCGTCAGAATAAGCCATAGAGTAAGACGGCGACGAAGCGCAGATCGGTGGACTCGTTTGCGATGAAGTGTTTGGGACATTCCCCCCTCCATCAGGTCGCGGAGGAGATGTTCATGCCCGCGACCTGATGCCATCCCCAAAACTTGCAATCAACGTTCCAAAGAGGTTATTAAGTTATTTGAGCCGGGCAAGGGGTTTCGGTATGGTGCGAGCGTCGATCTGAAAGCTGCGAATTTGCGTTGAAGGCGGGATTTTTGATGTCCCACAAGAGGAAATTGGGATTGTTTCACTTTCCTGCGAGCAACTATTATCGATCTGTTATTAAACTTGTAACTAGAAAGGTAATGCCTTTATGAAGTTTTCCAGCCTTCGAAGAGAGCCCTATATGACATGCAATGCCTAAATTGTGAAAATACTTTCCCATTCCTTCCCACTCGCGACAATCCGGCTGCAAACTTCCTGACACGTGATAAAGGGTCATACAGACGGGTTCTGGTCGCATCGAAAGCAGCCTGCCCGCGACCGAGCGATAAACACGTTACGCCTCGTTGACAAGCTTGCGAGCGTTGTGCTAACTAGTCTTTGCAGGAATAGAGACGGTTATGGACATTGCGAACCATCAAGCGGCATGGGACCTTCTCAAGGAGGCTTATCAATACCAGATGGGGGGCGAATATGAGATGGCCGTGGAGCTGTACAAGCGCTCCCTCCAGCTTCATCCCACTGCCGAGGCGTACACTTTCCTGGGTTGGACCTATCATTACCAGGGCAAGCTGGAAGAAGCCATTGAGGAGTGCAAGAAGGCCATCCAGCTTGATCCCGAGTTCGGCAATCCTTACAACGATATTGGCGCCTACCTGATTGAGAGCGGGCAATACGATGAGGCGCTGCCCTGGCTCGAAAGAGCGCTCCAGTCGCGGCGCTACGAATCTTACCATTACCCCCACTACAATCTAGGGCGCATCTATGTGGCCAAGGAGATGTACAGTAAAGCCCGCCACCATTTTGAGACCGCCCTCCGCCTGTGCCCTGACTATTTGCTTGCCCGCCAGGCTCTCGAAGAAGTCCGCCGAAAAACTCAATAGCGACCCCGAGGCGCATTGCCCAGCGGTCCCGACGGTCAGGCTCGGATTCACGATGGAATACCGGTTGCGGCCCCAGTAGGCGAAAGCTATCATGGACGCAATGACTGGAGTTGATCCGGACTCCAAAGTGGATTTTCTGGTTGTCGGCGGGGGAATTGCAGGTCTTCGCGCCGCGATTGAACTGGCTTCTGCTGGCTCAACCTTGATTCTGACGAAGGGTGAATCCTCAGAATTCAGCCCGCGCTATGCGCGCGGGGGCGCGATAAGGGATCTCCTTGGGGATGAGGATATCGCACTGCATCTCCATCAAACGCTCGAGAGCGGCGAGGGCCTGTGCCGCGAGGAGGCTGTTCGGATTCTGGTGGAAGAAGCGCCCCAACAAATTCAGCAACTCGGTCAGTGGGGCGCAAAGTTTGAGATGAAGTCCGCCCCTTCCGGAGGGCGCCGGCGGATCATCCGCTCGCTCGGCCATCCCATCGGCATTGAGATTCTGCAGGCCCTTTTGCGCAAAGCGCAATCCTTGCCGTCTCTGCGGAAAAAATCGCCGGTGATGGTCGTGGACCTCTTATTGGACGGGCAGCGGGTTTGCGGCGCGATGTATCTCGATGAAGCTAGCGGCTCATTCAGGCGAATCCATGCCGCGGCCGTCCTGCTGGCCACCGGAGGTCTGGGGCGCGTCTATGCGGAAACCACGAATCCGCCCGGAGCCTGCGGCGACGGCGTTGCTTTGGCGTTCCGAGCCGGCGCTCTCCTTGCTGATATGGAATTTATCCAATTCCGTCCCACCGTTCTCTACGTGAATAAAGCGCCGCGTCTGGCCCTTTCCCTGGCGCTTTGCGAGAAGGGGGCGAAACTTCGCAATCTTGAGCTTGAGCGCTTCATGCCTCGCTATCATGAAGCGGGTGAATTGGCGCCGCCGGATATTATGACGCGCGCTATTCTGATGGAAATGCACCGCAGCCGAAGTGATTTTGTCTATCTTGATCTCACGGGCGCCGATCCGGAAGAGACCAAGCGTCGTTTTCCGCAGGTCGTTGCCGCGTGCTTGAAAAACAATATCGATATCACGTCGGATCTGGTGCCGATCCGGCCGGCTGCCGATTTTGCGATGGGAGGCATTGTGACCGATGTTGAAGGCGCTGCGAGTGTCCGGGGGCTTTATGCCGTTGGTGAAACAGCGTCAACGGGCGTTCACGGCGCAAACCGATTGACTCATAACTCGCTGCTTGAAGGCCTGGTTTTCGGCGCGCGCGTTGCAAAGGCTGTGATAGCGAAACGCGACAACGCCATGCCGCCTTCCCATCATTCCTCCCCCGCAAAACCTGCCTGGTTGCGGCGGGAGGATTGGGGTCGCGCAACGGCCGAGGCGCTGGATGCCGAGACCGTTGCCAAAGAAATCCGCAATTTGATGTGGAACAACGTAGGCGTCATCCGCCACGGCCAGAAGTTGAAAGAGGCGATTGCCCGCCTTAATTCCATGATCCTGGCGCGCCCTTCCCAGCCCCATCGCCATTATTTCCAGACGGAAA
>DATGKJ010000117.1:0-2496 GCA_035294685.1 Terriglobia bacterium
TCCTGAAAGTCCTGCCGCACGTGAGGCAGCGAGGACTTGGCGCTGAGGCAGGCGGAGAGCTTCGCGCGATCCAGCCCAGCCTGCGCTCCCAGATCCAGCAGTTGCTGCGTGGCGGTATCCTTCTGGATGGATTTCTGATTCTCGAAAATCAGCGAGCGGTAGGCCAGAAATTTTGAGGGGTCGATCTCATAAGCGCATTCGTCAGCCACGGCAGCCTCGACGGCCCAGGGATGCACGTTGAAGAGAGGGTATTCCTTGAAAATCACGCGCACCTTGTCGCCATACCGAGGCAGTAGTTGCTTTTCGATGAACTGCTGCATCTCGGCGCACATCGGGCATTCCAAGTCCGCATACTCCACAATCGTCACCGGAGCGTTGGCCGGCCCTACGCTAGGCTCGCCCTGAGTGCGGATCATGCGCTCCACTTCCACGCGCGGATCGGAATTTAAACCATAGATGTTTCCCTGAATCAGATAGCGGCCATCGCTTGAAACATAGAATTCCTGGGAGGCCCGATTCTTGCCGTCCTGCACTGTCACGGTGGCAAGCTCGAAGCCGGGAAAGATGGCGGGGCGCAAAGGCGAAACCTGGATCGTGGCGGTTTTCGTCACTGAAAAGCGCTGACGCAGATAGTTGGCAATCTTATCGCGGAGCGCCTGGTCTGAAGTGGAAGTAGCGACTGAATGACTCTGGGCGCACAGCGCGAGGATGCTGACGCTGAGAGTGAGAAGGATTCCCAGTTTTATTTTGAGATTTGACCGCAGAATGAAAGCCTCCTTAGGCGAATGGGAACCCGGGGTTTATGCTTCACTTTTGCCTCTCCCGCAACCTGAAAGGGCGGACACCCCGACAAATCAAGGGGGGCCTATAAACCCCTACTGAGCGTGACGGAGCGCTCCATCAATAACTTTATAAAACTCCGCCGGCGGTTGAATTCCCACCACCATCTTGCCGTTAATGAAACACGTCGGCGTGCTGGTCACCTGAAGCTCATTGCCCTCGCGCAGGTCGGCTTCCACCCGTGAGAGAGTGGCTTCGGAATCCATGCAGGCGGCAAGCTTCAGACGATTGATGCCTGCGCTCTCGCCAAGTTGCAGCAACTGATCTCGCACGTTGGTGACGTTGATCTCCGACTGATGGGCAAAGATGGAACTGCGATAGCGGACGAAGGCTGAGGGGTCAATCTCATAGGCGCACTGGCTGGCGATCGCCGCCTTGCGCGACCAAGTGTGCATGGGGAGCGGGAACTCTTTGTAGATGAGCCGGATTTTGTTCTGATATCGCGGCAGCAGATCATTCTCCAGAAATGGTTGCAGGCGCGCGCAAGTAGGGCACTCCAGGTCCGCATATTCCACAATCGTCACCGGCGCGTTCGCCGGCCCGGAGCAAGGCTGATTCCGGGTGTTAATCATTCTCTCAATCTCACGACTGGTTCGCACGATAAAGACCGTGCCCAGCGCGGCAAATCGTTTGTCTTTGGTGATGTAGAATTCGCCGTCCTGCTTCTGGCCGCCCTTCTCAGCGGTCACCACGATCTCATCGAAGTTAGGCACAGGCGACGGGCGCAGGGCGCCCACGGAAAGGCTCCATTCCGGGCCCAGCTTGAAGTAAGTGCGAATGCTGCGGGTAAGGTCGGCATTCGTATCCGACCCCAGGTAGAATAGCGGGCTTACGGCCAGATACCGCCCGTCTTTCGAAATGCTGACCGGCTGCGCGCTCTTTTTCTGCCCGTTGTCGTAGGTGATGAGGCACTCATAGAAGGCGGGGTCTTGCGAGCTTTCCAGGGGTCCTGCGGTCACCTGCACATTGTCAGCAATGGCATATCTTTCCCGTAAAAGCTGGACAACTTTCTCTCGCAGAGCCTCTCTCGAAGACGTCGCGTGGGCGGTTGGCCTCGCCCAGAGAATCAGCCCTGGAATCATGAGAGTGAGGATCATGATTCCGGCGCATTTCCAATTCCTGCTGGTCAAGCTTGGCAACTCCTTTCCCGAGGGGCCGAAGCGTATGGCGATAGATTGCAGGAGTAACGGGCTCTCATTTCAAAATCCTACCGCCTTCATCCATTCTGAATTCTAGCGGACACTCCTTGCGGAAATCAATTGAACGCCGCCCTAATGCCTGCACTTCCGTCGTTCACTACGGCGGCGGTCTTTAACCACTCCTTAACACGGACACGTGTGATCCTGGGCCTTGACTGTCGTGTCGGCTCGTCGCCTTAAAGAGCAGCGCTAAGGGTATACACGGAGCCTCACTTTCAGGGGGAGTCTGGGAATCAACGACTACTTCCCGGGAGAACTCTTGCTGGCGGTCGCGGGACTGCTGCTCGAGCCCGATGGGCTATTTGAGGCCGAACTTACCGGATAAGTCTGATTATACAGGTTGACGATATCCTGCGTAATATCAGCCGCCTTAGAGACGTAATACACCACGTCTTGCTGATTGCTCAGCACCAGCGCGTAATGGTGCTGCTGAGCATATTGGTCAATCAGTTTGACC
>DATGKJ010000118.1:0-5682 GCA_035294685.1 Terriglobia bacterium
TGGCCGAACAGCGAAGCCCTCGCGTTTCGGCTTTAGGTCCAGGGCGATTGCGCGTTGCAGCGCAAGTGTTCGGATTTCACAGCGCCAGTCACGATTTCCGCCAGCATGCCGCATTCACTCGCGCCGCTGCGAGCGAATTGCTCGAAGCTGCCGGTCTTCCTGCCGAACCGCCCGAGGCGCGTATTCATTCCATTCAACGCCTCCTGATGAGTGACTCGCTGCCTGAAGCGCAATCCGAAGCGGCGCAGAAGACTTTGAAAGAATTCTGCACCTTGAAGGAAATTCAAACGCGTTATGGCGAGCCAGCCGCCCACCGTTTTATCCTCAGCATGAGCACCCGCGCCGCTGACATCTGGGATTTGCTGCTGCTGGGCCGCAAGGCAGGTCTGGTAGAGGTTCGTCAGGGACGCTTGCGTTCTTCATTTGATGCAATTCCACTCTTTGAGACCTATGAGGATCTCATCCACTGCCCGGAAATTCTCGACCAATGGCTCCGCGATCCGATCTATCGCCGCGTGCTTCGCTCGCGCGGAAACTTTCAGGAAATCATGCTGGGATATTCCGACTCGGTTAAAGACAGCGGGTATCTCGCGGCCAACTGGTCACTCTTTCGCGCTCAGGAAAAATTGGAAGAGGTGGCGCTGCGGCACGGCGTGCGCCTGGGGCTGTTCCACGGGAAGGGTGGAACGATCGATCGCGGCGGCGGCATGTCCTACCGCAGCGTTCAAGCCCAGCCTCACGCCGCGCCTGACGGAAGACTCCGCATCACCGAGCAAGGCGAGGTGATTTCGTTCAAGTACTCGAATCCCGTCATTGCGCGCCGCAATCTGGAACAGTTGGTTTCATCCGTGCTTGGCGCGAACCTGATTCATCCGAAGAGCATCCCCAAGGCCCAGCTTGCGGAATGGGAGAAACACGCGCAGGAGATGGCCGAGGCCAGCCGCAGCTTCTATCGTCGCTTGGTTTATGAGACCCCTGAATTCCCCCAATATTTCTTTCAGGCCACCCCCATCGATCTGATCGATCAATTGCGCCTGGGGTCGCGCCCCAGCCGTCGATTTCGGTCGCAGGAGCTCGAGAATTTGCGTGCTATTCCCTGGGTGTTTGCCTGGACTCAATCGCGGCATTTTCTGCCTTCCTGGTATGGCGTGGGTTATGCCTTCGACCGTTTCATTCAGGAACAGGCGCCGCGCGGTGTTGATCTGTTGCGGGCTATGTATCAGGGCTGGCCTTTCTTCGCTGTGCTGGTGGACAACGCGGAGATGTCGTTGGCGAAGACTGATCTCTATATCGCAGGCCGGTACGCGGCGTTGGTGCGGCCCGCCAGTCTGCGGGAAAAAATCTTCCGACAGATCGAAGAGGAATATCAGCGCACTGTGCAGCGCATTCTGGAGATCCGAAATAGCCACTATTTGCTGGAGCAACAACCCGTGCTGGCTGAATCCATCCGCTTGCGGAATCCCTACGTTGATCCGTTGAATTTCCTCCAGATTCGTTTCCTGGACGAGTGGCGGCGAAACTCGAAGGCAGCATCGCCGGAACTTCTGCATCTGCTGCAAATCACAGTTGGCGGCATCGCCTTCGGAATGAAGAGCACCGGCTAGCTCCAAAGACAGTAAAGCTGTTTCATCAGGCGGAATGCGATGCAACGTCGTGCTTTATGCCAGGCATGCCGTGACCTTTTTTCTGCCCTCTTCCCTGGAGAGAGGGCGGATCGCGTAGCGAGCCGGGCGAGGGGCCGTGTCGCACTGAGGCGAAGCCTTCTTGGCGTTTTACTCGATACGCCGCCCCGAATGACAGCGCTATTTCGTTTTGGCTTGCGCAGAATCACGCGCCTTGCCTATACTAAGGAAACGAATGGCGGGTGAAGCAACTGCCCGAACCCGCACGTCATCTTCATTTGGGCCTGTAGCTCAGGTGGCTAGAGCGCACCCCTGATAAGGGTGAGGTCGGTAGTTCAACTCTACCCAGGCCCACCAAGCAATTCAACCATTTCGAGACACCTCTCATTTTGCCTTCTTAAATTCCTACTCCGGTGCACATCTAATCCGAATACAGCGGAAGAGGCTATACGGTGATGAAGACCAAGATTGCCCGTTTGTCTCTATACCCAAGGTTGGGTGAAAAATCCGGCTCCCTCTTCTGATTGCTCCAGCCCGCACTCCAACCTCTCCGATCCCAAACCGAAACTTCCGATTCCCAATATGGAACTCAATCATGCAAATTTCTGTTTCCGAGCGATATGCACATTCGCGATTTTAAAGGGTCAGTCATCAAATTAGAGTTAGATTAAACCTTGCTAATCTCCTATGACGCCAGCACTTAAAGCCCTCGACCTTTCCTCGCAACTTCTCTCTATCTGATTGGCCCCATTCGGTTTACATCGCAAAAACGCTGAATCTTACCTCTTCTTAATCTTCAATCCACTGCTTCAAAGACATCGGAACGACCATTCTTTCAACTCGCAAGGTCACCGGTTCGTAAGCGATCCACCGGCCTTCCCTTTCTCTGATTAAATGTCTCGAAGACTTGGCATGCAGCTTGCTCTCTTGAGAAGTGCGCGACGAGAACGAATCTGAAAAGATGGGTTCGCTAAGAGGCGCAAGCGGGCTGGAAGGCCCACTCAAATCTGTTGCAGAGGATAATCTGATGGCCACTTACGATAGCGTCGTCCGAAAGACTCCCGAAAAGCAGTCCCCGTTCCGCTTTCGCCGGCCTGCTCTTAAAGCCAGGAGCGCGACATTGCCGCACTCCCCGGCCTCACCTCAACCTCACGCGCTGCGCGGCCGCGCCCGAGCGCAAAGCTATCCTGAGCGCGACGGACTTGCGGTGAAGCTGCTTCCCCTGGTTAAGCGAGTGGCTTTCGAACTGCGCGAGCACCTTCCCCAGCACGTTGAAGTGGACGATCTTACGGGAGCAGGCATCCTCGGCCTTCTGGACGCCGTGCGCAAGTTCGATGCGCGCAAGCACGTGAAGATTGAGACTTACGCCCGCCATCGGATTCGCGGCGCCATCCTCGACAGCCTGCGAGAGATGGATACAGCTTCGCGCGACATGCGAAAAAAGAACAAGCACGCCGAAAAGGTCTACCACGAGCTTGAAGCCAGGCTGGGACGTTCGGTGACCGATGACGAAATGGCGCAAGCCCTGGGCATGAGCCTGAAGAAGTGGTATCGCACAGTCCAGGAACTCAACAGTGTCGGAATTGAGTGGATGCGACCCAATCAGATTCCTGAAGTGGCGATGACCGATGAAAGCGCCCTGCCGGCGGATGACCGGGAAAATCCGTTCAATCTGTGCTACCGCCAGGAGCAGCGCGAAATTCTGGCGCGGGCGATGGCGCAACTTTCGGAGCGTGAGCGGACTGTGGTCTCACTCTACTACGAGGGGGAAATGACCATGAAGCAGATCGGAGACCAGATCGGAGTGGATGAGTCCCGCGTCTCTCAAATCCACAGTGCCGCCCTTAAGCGCCTTCGCGCGAAAGTGCGCAAAGCCTTGCAACCCCGACCGGCATCAGTGCCTCCGGCTTTCATGGTGGCGGAGATTTCAACTTCCCGCCCGTTTGCCGCTTACTAAAGACGTCAAGTCTTCCGGCGCAAACTGTGGAATCAGGCGGCTTCCCCAAGAAACTGCCACTGAACGGAGTCTGAAAAGTTTAACCCTCCTCAAACAGTCCAACCTCCGGCGCAGGGTCCAGGCAACTGGCCCTGCGCTTTTTGTTTTATCAAAACCCGCCTTGGGAATGTGGCCGCAATTCCGCATCGCCGTCGATCCTGCGTTCGCAATGCCCCTTGCGGCAGCTCCACGCTATTCAGCGCCGCTGCACAGCCGTGAGGTTTCGGAAGCTAAACTTCTTTTCGACAGAATCAAAGGGCTTGCCATCCACTTCTACGTAAGGGTAGACAAAATAATTCACTGGCGGCCCATCCTGCTTTGGAGCAAGAGTCAAATCCCTGCCGGTCGAAAAGAGCACCCGGTTCGCATCCAGGCTTCCGAAGAAGAAGTCATGCTTGGAAGGGGTCTGCCACGCTTCCGAGATATCCACCGGCGTCCAACCTAATCCCTGAACATAAAATTCAGCCCAGCAATGGTAGCCGGGGATGGTCCCCTGGGCTGTTTGAGGCAAGGGAAAGCCAATATCAAAGCGCGTCGGGATTTTTTCAGCGCGGGCCAGAGCCATGAAAAGCGAATGGAAATCGGTGCAATTGCCATGCTTGGCATCGCAGGCCCAGATCGCGTCGCCTCGACCCCAGCCTGTTCCGGATTTGTCATAACGCATGTTATGGAAAACGTAGTTGTAAAGCGCGTAAGCCTTTTCGACTTCGCCTTCTTTCCCCTGGGTATTCTCCTCAGCAATTTGCGCAATGATGCCGCCAGTCGGCACCAGGCGGTTTGGCTCGACAAATCGCACCAGACTTACCGGAACTTGGGCAGGATCGCGGTTATAACTCATCAGGGTTCTAAAATCTCCCCGCGAGTACTCGTACCGCGTCACAGCGTAAATCACCTTCAAGGAAACGGTTGAAGAATGAGGATGATGGATCACAGCGTAAAGCATGCGATTCCCGAAAACAGGGTCCTGAGTGATTTGCGTGGGTACTGATGCAACCCTTCGGATGATCTTTACAGTCTGGTGGGAATTGGAGGAAGCTATAGGAATCCAGATCCGAACTGTATGGGCCGTAGAAGGGATATTTTTCAGAGTAGTCTCATAGGTGAATTCGAAGCTGCGAGCATGCTGTGCAGCCTGGACCGTGAACGTGATGGGCGAAAATAGAAAAAAGCACATAAATGCTGCTAAAACCGCATTGAGGTGTCTCATGCCATGCTCCGTCAAAATGTAAATTCGGCTGTAGCCGTCGCGGGGACGCGAGGGATAAACGGTCGTCGGTGAGAAGGGGATTATCCGGTGAGTTCACAGCGCCATCATCATGAAAAATCTAGACATTCTGCATCGTAGCAAGCCGCATCACGAGGCGTCAAACTTTCTGACCCGGGACATCCATTGCGACAATCTGCATCAATTTAAGGGTCTTCTGCAACCTTCTTTTTATTTGATACGTCATTTTATTTACACGGAAGAAACTAGATTGTGAAAACCCGGCTCGAAAAAGACCGGGAGTGCAGGCAGGTACGCCATGGCAACACAGGATGTCTTATCACGAGTCCCGGAGAGTTATACCGGCAGCCCTCACAAACCTGGACGGAAATGGGTTCCGTGGCTTTTGGCAGTAGTATTCGCTGTGGTCGCGGTGCTCGGCTGGCGAGCCGCCACACGGCGGCGGCAGGAGGAACAAGCCCTGCGAGCCCAGCAGGCTCGCGCGGCTGCACTGCGGCCTGTTCCTGTAGCGGCAGCTCCTGCGACCCGACGGGACTTCCCGGTTTATCTTACCGGCCTCGGCTCGGTGACGGCTTATAACATGGTCACCGTTCAGCCCCACGTTGCCGGCCAGATCATGAAGCTGTTTTTCCAGGAAGGCCAGCATGTCCAGGCCGGCCAGCCGCTGGTCGAGATTGATCCCCGACCCTACCAGGTGCAGTTGCAGCAAGCGCAGGGGCAGCTTGCCCACGACCAGGCGCAGCTTCACGAAGCTCTTCTGGATCTGGCGCGAGACAAAGCGCTGGTGGGCGATGGGGTGATCCCCCGGCAGCAATTTGACACTCAGCAGGCGCTTGTGG
>DATGKJ010000119.1:0-20445 GCA_035294685.1 Terriglobia bacterium
GAGCCTCGCAATGCAGCCGGCGAGCTTGATCTGGCTGCGGCGCTCGAACGATCGGGAGATTGGGAAGGCGCGCGCATCGCCATCGAGCAGGCTTTAAAGCAACGTCCGGACTGGCCTGAGGCTCACGTAAAGCTCTCGGAAGCGTATCTCCATTCCGGGCAGTATGAGAAGGCAATTTCCGAGGCTCAGACCGCTCTCAAAGCCACGCCTTATCTGGCTTCTGCTCACCAGGCTCTGGCCGAAGCCTGGCTGCGCGTAGGGAAAACCAGCGACGCTATCAGTGAGTTTCGTGAAGCCCTGCGCTCGGATGCGGAGAATGCGCCTGTGCGCCTCGCTCTGGCGAACGCGCTGAAGCAGTCGGGGGATTTTTCAGGAGCCATCCAGAACTATTACGACTACTTGCGACTGAAACCTCAGGATGCGGAAGCCTACATCGCGCTCTCGGAAGCGCTGCGAATGAAAAGCGACTTTTATGCGGCGATTGCGGCCTGCGAACAATCCCTGCGCGTCAGGCCGGATTCACCCGCCGCGCACCACGAACTGGCCCTGGCGTATGAAGGCGCAGGACAAGCTGCGCCCGCCCGGCGTGAACTTGAAACCTATCTGAAGCTCGCGCCTGATGCCCCCGATGCTAACCAGGTGCGCGCGCAACTTCACCATTTGCGGACTACGCGATAGCAGCCCTTTGTATTTTCCCGCTGCACTTCTGCCGTAGAAGGCGCAGCCAATCTCAAATCTCAAATTTCAGATTTCAAATTCGAGATAGCAGCCGGCAAAAGAATTTCAATCTCCATCACGAATTTCCAAGTTGCTTCGCTCGCGCTCGGCCAGCAAAACCAAGGCCGTCTACGGACTTCGATCCCCGTCACGAACTTCCAAGAACAAGCTTGGCAATGGTCTGAAGCTGCATGAACGACGTGCCCTCATAAATCTTTCCGATTTTAGCGTCGCGGAGATACTTCTCAGCGGGATAATCTTTGGTGAAGCCATAGCCTCCGAAAATCTCAATGCATTCTGAGGCCACACGCTCAGCACCCTGCGAAGCAAAATACTTCGCCATGGCCGCTTCCTTCGTGAACGGCTGACCGGCATCTTTAAGACGAGCAGCGTTATAGGTCAACAACCGCGCCGCCTCAATGTCTGTGGCGAGCCGCGCAATCTGAAACTGGATGGCCTGAAATTCGGCAATGGGCTTGCCAAATTGCTTCCGCTGCTGCGCATAAGCGATGGCATGGCCGAGCGCCCCGCGGGCGATCCCCACCATCTGCGCGCCGATGCCGATGCGACCCTCATTGAGCGTCTCAATCGCGACTTTATAGCCCTTGCCCACTTCTCCCAAAACATTGGCCTTGGGCACAAGACAATCATCCAGGATCAACTCGCACGTGGAAGAAGCGCGAATGCCAAGCTTGTCTTCCTTCTTCCCCACAGCGAAGCCGTGCGTATTCGACTCTACCAGAAAGGCTGTAATGCCCTTATAGCCCAACTCACGGTTGACGGTGGCAAAGATGATGAAGAGGCCCGCTTCTTTCGCATTCGTGATCCAGAGCTTCCGGCCGTTCAAAACGTAATGATCGTCTTTTTCCTGAGCCCGCGTCTCAAGCCCAAAGGCATCGCTGCCTGATTGTGGCTCGGAGAGCGCGTAGGAACCCACCGTATCCCGCGCCAGGCGCGGCAAATACTTCCGCTTTTGCTCTTCAGTTCCCCAGCGCAACAGGGCGTTTGAGACCAGCGTGTTCTGCACGTCGATGATGACCGAGGCCGAGGCGTCGACGCGGGCAAACTCTTCAATGGCCAGCACGCTCATGAAGAAGCTTCCGCCGCTGCCGCCGTATTCTTCCGGAATGCCGATGCCCATAAAACCCTGGGCGAAAAACTGATCCAGGAGATCTTTCCGAAACACACCCTCTTCGTCCATCTTACGGACGTGCGGCCCGATTTCCTTCAGGGCGAACTCATAAGCCGCTGCCTGAAACATGCGTTCTTCTTCGGTCAGCGTTGCGAGTGACAGATGACCCATGTGCCAAACTTCCAGAAAGGCGACGAACAACTCTCTGACTGAATTAAAATATTGCGAGCCCGGAATAAACTTGAGTTTATAAGTTACAGCACAAAGTGATTTTTCCAGTAATCATAATATGCTTGCATATCGTCCAGTACGCGTTTTGCGAAGCGCTTGGCTTTCTGAGCCGAATTGCATTGGTCAAATTTGCTTGATTGGCTATGAAGATGAGTGTGCCGATATTCTTTCAAGCGTTGCTTCATCGCTTCGAGTTTTGTTTGGTGAGTAGTAAGCTTATCACAGAACTTCTTCGCATCTTTGCTGCCAAACGCATTATGGAAGTTGAAGTTCGCGTCCTCAACGGTTGTTTGAGTACATATGCCCACATGTACGAGAACCTTTGCCAGAAAACCCTCATAAACTCTTGCAACAGGCATTGTAACAGGAGAGAAGTCAGGCAACGAAGGACATTCCCTTAGCACTTGATACGCCGCGAGCATTGCCTTCCTATCGTGCTCGGGCAGGAAATTATAGAGTTCAGAGCTTATGACTTCCAAAATCTCTTGCTCCAAGCTGATAGGGTTCGCTTGTCCAGATCCAATGGTCTGCTTTTGAAAAAACTGTGGATCAGAGCGAAAGCTGTTAACAATATCATTGACTTTATCTTTTAGTGACCCCTTTGAGCCGCTCACCCAAAGCTTTCCTGAAGATGGAAAGTAATCAATATGCACTCTCTGATCGAGATGACTCAATGTGAGTCGTTCTCCGTCTTGGATAGATTTGCGTGTCACTTGATAATTTGGTGCGAAATACTTCTCAAACTCATCAATTGGATTGGGCATCTCAAACCTCGTGTTTGCTGCTATTCTACAATGGAAGTAGAAGATAGCCAGGTAATGATGTATGAAAAAAGTCACCATTGCTACTGACGGTGCGTGTATCGGCAATCCAGGGCCGGGTGGGTGGGCTTGCATCCTTCGCCTTGATAACTTCGTCCGAGAAATGTACGGCTCGGAGAAGAAAACAACAAACAACCGAATGGAGCTGAGGGCAGTGATTGAAGCTCTTACAGCGCTTAAGGAACCTTGCATGGTGACTCTATACACGGATTCTGAGTATGTCCGAAGGGGAATTAGCGAGTGGCTGAATAGATGGAAAGCTAACTCCTGGAAAAAGAGCAGTAAAGGCCAATTGGGAGGTGAACCGGTTCTTAATCAGGACTTATGGCGCGCACTCGACGAAGCCACGAGGCGGCACGAAATCTTATGGAAATGGATCAAAGGGCATGCGGGACACCCTGATAATACTCGGTGTGATTTCCTTGCGCGGAAAGCGGCAAGAGAACAGATATCATCGCGCGGAAGTATTCAGAGACTTCACATCCTTCCGCAGAATGTACCCGCTGGATAGGAAGTTATACGTCTCTATTAATTTGAAGTTGCGTGAACGGTAAACAAACAACAAGTTAATCCTGAAAGGCGGCCCGCTGCTCGGCAGTCATTTCATCTCCCGCGGCGCTTTCAGGTTGGGGAATGTAATAGAGGATGCGGCTGCAAGTTTCGCAGGTCAACAGCAGGTCGCTTGAACGAACGTCGTTATAAGCCTGGGGCCGTAGCCGCACATGACATCCTGTACAAAGCCCGTCGCGGACTTCCGCCAGCGCCATGCCGTTGCGCGCCTTGCGCAATTTTTCATAAAGTCCCAGAGTCTCCTCGCTAAGGGCCTTGGCGAGTTCTTCGCGCCGAGCCTGCGATTGATTGCGCGCCCGCTCGGATTCTCGCCGCAAGGCTTCGAGCCTCGAAACCTCATTTTGAACTCGCGCTTTTTCCGAATCCAGACGGCCTGAGGCCTCGCGAATGAGCTTATCAATCTGCTCAGCCTCAACCATCTTCTCCAGGATGCGATCTTCCACCTTGCGAATATTTTCTTCCTCGCCCTCAATCTCCTTCAGCATGGCGCGGTATTGCTCATTGGTCTTCACTTCGTAAAGCTGGTCTTTGTGTTTGGAAATTTTCGCGCGGATGGTCTGAAGATCGCCTTCAAGATCGCGTCGTTCCTTCTGATTGGCGCTCAAACGCGATTTGCTCTCATCCAGATCTCGCGTAAATTCATGGATCTGCGCTTGAAGCGCCTGGATTTCAAGAGGGGATGAATCAATTTTGGAAGTGAGTTCAGAAATGCTCCGATCAACCTGCTGGAGTTCAATTAAGGTCTTTAAATCCGGATGCACTGTCTCTCCCACATAGAAACCTCGCCCCATTCGACATGAACAGCTTATGGGCGAACCAAGACCGACATCCGTATTCTGGCACAGGAAAGAGCCTTGCGACAAGAATAATGACTCGCCCAAACTTTTTCATTGTGCCCAGTTGCAAAGATTCCGCTGAAAAAGAAGCCATCATGAAACGCCGCCTGGCATAAAATGGGAATTGATGAAAGCGCTTACCGTAAAACCTCATGTGAAAGACAGCATCCAGATGCGCGATGTCCCTGAACCCGCGAGACAGGACCATGAAGTGAAGGTTCGCGTTATTCGCACAGGGCTTTGTGGGACGGACGCGGATATTTATGAAGGAAACTACGGGGAGCCGCCGCGTGGCGATGACTTCCTGATTTTGGGCCATGAAAATTTCGGTGTCGTGGCAGAAGTCGGCCCAAACAGCGCCGGCTTGAAGCCTGGCGACTTCGTGGTTTCCACAGTCCGCCGCCCTTGCGGCAAATGCCTTAACTGCCAGCACGGCGAGATGGACTTTTGTTCGAGCGGTGAATATACAGAACGCGGCATCAAGGGCCGGCACGGTTTCATGGCCGAGTATTACGTGGAATCACCCCAATATCTCATTAAGATTCCACCTGAGCTTCAGGATATCGCCGTTCTGCTCGAACCCACGTCGATCGTGGAAAAGGGCATCGATCACACCTATCTGATCCAGAGACGCATCACCTGGCAGCCGCAGATCGCGTTGGTGATAGGCGCAGGGCCTGTAGGGTTGCTCGCCGCTGCGCTTCTGGCGTTGCGCGGCTTGCGAACGTTTGTGGCCAGCCTTGAAGCAGCCACCGACCCGCGCGCGCAAGCGGCCCAAAATCTGGGCGCCCAATACCGTTGCTTGAAGGACACTCCGCTGACTGATTTGCCGAAGCAGACAGGCGCGCCGGACCTGGTGATCGAGGCCACAGGAAAATCCTCGGTGGTTTTTGCCGCAATGCAGATGCTGGCGCCAAACGGCGTTCTCTGTCTACTCAGCGTAACCGGCGGATCGGCGATCCGCCCGGAGCCAACGGACGTCATCAATCAGGACCTCGTGCTGCGAAACAACGTGGTCTTTGGCAGCGTCAACGCCCATCCGCGACATTTCAAAAAGGGCGTTGAAGATTTCCAGAGCATCGAGAAAGCGCGACCCGGAGCGCTGCAAAAGCTTCTCACCAACCGCTTGCCCTGGGAAGAGTATCGCCAATGGTTCGGACAGAAGCGGAGCGGAATCAAGACCACCCTCGAAATCAGCCGGTGAGCCTGATGTTGTATCTAAAAAATCCGCATACCTGGCACGTCGCCCTTTCGAGGTATGCCGGGCATCGTCACGATAACTTGTAATCCTCAGTAAACCGCGTAGTTGCTACATCGACGCCCAAGCCAAGCCGTCGTCTCCGCGGCCCACCGCAATCAGCTTCTCCACTCGCCAGTCTTCAAGGTTTACGACTGCTATTTTTGCGCTGCTATCGCAGGAAACGTAAGCCACCTGCCCCCCGGGACGAAACAGGATTTCCTGCGGCGCCTTGGGCACATCGATGGTGCGGGTAACCCGCATCGAGGGCAATTCAATGACGGCCACTCGATTCAGCTTCGGCAAAGTTGCAAGCAGCCAATGGCCATCGGGCGAAACGGTGGTGCCGAAGGCGACGCCAGGCAGGTGAATCCAGCTCTTCACTTGATTCGTTGAGGTATCAATCACGGCAAGGCGCGGTTCGGTCTGGTCAGCGGTGAAGACCCATCGGCCATCCGGAGTCACGGAAATGCGTTGCACAACTCTCGAAACGTGAATGACGGCGATGGGCTTGCGATTCTCCAGGTCCAGCGCCGTCACCGTCCCTGCCCCCACGTTAGCCGTGTAGCCTCGCTTGCCGTCGCGAGTGATGGCCAGCATGTGCGATTCCGGCTGCTCGGTGGAAATCGATCCCACCACTTTCAGCGTATGCGGGTCAATCACATATACCGCGTGGTCAAGCTCGGCGGTAACGTAAAGCATGCCATCCGGGCCGTAAACAGGGCAGTGCGGGCGCACCGGACGCAGATCGATCTTGTGCGCGACTCGGCGGGAGCGAAGATCAATCACGTCGATCGCTTTTCCATTTGAGCCGGGCGCCCCCACGCCGGAATTGCCGTAAATCGGGGCATAAGCAAAGCGGCCATCAGGGGAAGCCGCCACTTCGTGCCCCGTGACCCCGCTCAACGTGATCTTCGTCAGCATCTTGCCCGCCTCGGGGTCCACAATGCCGAGCGTGTGTTCCCCCTTGTTCTCAACCAGCAGCAAACCCCGGCTGGAACCTACGCTCGCAGGCGCTGCGGAGAACAACGGTAACAAGAGTCCCGCTCCTGCAAAAAACATCAGCCACGACGCCAAGCTCACCATCGCCAAGTCTCCTCTCGATGTGGATGCCGCTTCCTCATTGCGCGGCGCATGCCAAGGTCAAATTTCACCTGAACCGCGATTCTGCATCAGACGATGCGGCTTTGTCATCACAAAAATGGCGCTCGCGGAAAATGTCTACCGCCAATCCTCAGGCGCTGCGGAGCGCGGCACATTCCGCGCATGGGCACAGGTCGCGCAAGTACTGAAACGTGTAAATGCCGGTCGAATGGCCGTCATTCCAGTAAATCTGCACCGCATAACGGCCCACCATCTCCGCGCGCATGGGCCGGGGTGCTTGTTTGAACATCGGCAACGGATTGGCGGCAGTCTGGGCTCTGGCTGAACCGCCTTCCGCTCCGGTGCATGTGGCACAGGGACAGCGGTCGCGGAGATATTGATATCCGTAGGCGCTCAAATGGCCATCTGACCATTCGACCGCAAGCGTATCGTTTCCGCTCTCTAATTTGATTCTTTTAGGAATGCTGGCCATTGGAAGTTAATAAGCGGCTGAGAGATTTTGTTTGAAGAACGCAGCAACGCCTGGAGGGTGTGAAAATCTCGAATGTGTCATGCTGGACGCGGTGAAACATCCTGGTTTTTTAATGAAAACAAAATATTTAAATCCTCCGCCATCACTCAGGATGACAGACCCCTAATTTATTCACACCTTCATGGCGGTTTCTACTCAATGTGAATCTCCTGCTCAGCTTCTGCCTGCGCAAACTTAACTTGCTTCATCAACTCGCGCGCGACTTCGTGAAAAGCTTTGCCGTAGGCGGTTGAATCATCAAGCGCAACCGGCCTTCCACTGTCGCTTTCCGTGCGGATGTGAATATCCAGCGGGATTTCTCCCAGGAATGGAAATTTCATTTTCGCAGCCGCCGCGCGAGCGCCGCCATGCCCGAAAATATCCTCGCGCTGACCGCAATGAGAGCACACGTGATAGCTCATGTTCTCCACAATTCCCAGAATCGGCACGTTGAGCTTTTGAAACATGGCGATGGCTTTTGAGGCCACGTTTAACGCCACGTCCTGAGGCGTCGAGACAATGACAGCGCCGGTCAACGGAATTGTTTGCGAAAGGCTCAATTGGATGTCGCCCGTGCCGGGCGGAAGATCCATGATGAGGTAGTCCAGTTCGCCCCAGCGAACATCGCCCAGAAACTGATGGATGGTCTTGTGGAGCATGGGGCCGCGCCAGATGACCGCCTCATCCTGCGGAAGGAAGTAACCCATCGAAATGATCTTGATGCCAGCTTCTTCCGGCGGAGCCAGCTTGCCCTCAACGACAACCGGCCCTTGCTGGCTGCCCATTAAATGCGGAACGCTGGGACCGTAGACATCGGTATCCATCAGTCCTACCTTGGCCCCGTGCCGGTGCAAGGCCACGGCAAGATTCACGGCCACCGTTGACTTCCCTACTCCGCCCTTTCCGCTGGCCACCGCCACCGTGCTTTTCACCTGCGGGATCAGGCTGGCTTGCGGCCGCGCCGCAGGAGAAGGCCGCGCAGCAAGACGAACCTGAACGTCCCTGACTCCCAATCCTCTCACCGCTTCTTCAGCGCTTCGCATCAGTGGCCCGCTTGCGGGGTTGGCGGGGTCGGGCAATTGCAGCGTGAAGGTTACGCGATTATCCCCCACTTCAAGGTCCCTGACGAATCCCAGCGAAACAATGTCTCTCTCGTGGTTCACATCCTTGACGGCCGCCAATGCTTTCAAGACATCCTGCGGATGGATTCTGACTGCCATGACTTGTTAAACGAACTCCCTTTTGTTTTGACGATTCTCAACAACGCATTCAAGCTCGGATTGCCGCGCGAGGTCCTTCAATAAATCCAGTGTACTATAGAAAACCCGTATCACGGCGACGACTCCACTCATAAGCGCCCCGCGAGACCATGTTGTTATAAAATAAATGCCGCTCATTCCCAATTGCCCCAGTTTTCGTGGCCGGTGTCGGGAGAGGCATACTAGGAGCCACTTAGGGGCGGGCGGCGTCCGGCCCAGGACGCATTCCATGCGCCCCTACCAGAGAATTCGACGGCATGGGATTCGGCCCAGATTAGGCAGCGTGGAGGGTCGGCTCCTGGACATCGCTGTCAAAATTAAATGTGCATGGGGCGGCTTTGCCGCTGGCTGTGCGGAAAGGCTATGAAGCTAAAATTAACGACCTCTGGCAAAGGCGCCAAGGAGCGCAAGTCCTTTTAGACCTTGGCCACTTTGCCCCTTTGCGTGATGTTTGTCCGCCGACTTTTCACAACTTCTGCGCCCTCCCAGGAGTGAGCCGCCTGACGCAGCCGTCCCCGGGCACGGCGCGAAGGCTGAGTTTGTCGCATAACTGAACTCGTTCCCTCGAACGGTAGATTGGAAATCCAAGGGGGCAAAACTTAAAAAACGCTTGACAATATCGATCTTGTATACTAAAAACGTTACCGTTAACGGAGATTCGTGATCCTGGGCGGACGCTTTCATCCAAAGATGCGAGGTCTTCCTCGGCGCGTAAGTTACAGCCCTCCTGCGGAATGTCACGCACCTCAGAAGCGCGTTCGCAAAGAAAAATTGTTTCAAGGCAGCGCACCCGCAATAGCAAATAAGCGACTATGTAATAAACAGGTTGCATGACGGTGGTTTTTGCAAAAATAAATTAACAATGGGCTGGGAGGTAAGAATCATGGAATCCAAGCGAAGGGACCCGTTGGTCAGTCTTCTAATCTTTTTGGCGTTCGTGGTTTTTCCCCCTGGAGCGTTCGGACAAACGAGCGGCACAATTACAGGTATCGTTACCGATCAAAGCGGGGCTTCGATCCCGAACGCAATCATTACAGTCACGAACGTAGGGACAGGCGTGGTCGCCCGAACGCTGAAGACCGGCGCCGACGGCATTTATGTAGCGGAGGCATTGCCGGTAGGGACTTATCAGATCGCTGCCAGCGCCGCCGGCTTTCAACGGGCCACAAGCGCCAGGATTGTTCTGAACGTCGCTGACCGAGTGAGCGTGAACTTCAGATTGAAGCTGGCCTCCAGCACTCAGACGGTTGAAGTCACGGCCGCCATCCAACAGGTGGAAACACAGACGGGCGAACTCAGCCACACGGTTTCAACCGAGCAGATTACCCAACTCCCGATTCTTGACCGCAACTTTATGGAACTCCAACAGGTTGTCCCAGGAGCAACCAAGGACTCAGGCGTGGGCGATGAGATTGGCAAAGGCTTTTACGGCGAAAGAGGCTATGCCGTGAATGGATTTGACCAGCACTACACCGGTTATCAGCTCGATGGGGTTCAGAATACCGACATGGGAAATCAGGCTTCGACCATGACCAACCCCGGGCCTGACACCCTGGCGGAATTCAAAGTCCTCACCAGCAACTACAGCGCGAAATACGGGACAGCGGGCGGCGCAGAGCTTCTGGCCGTGACAAAATCCGGAACAAAAGAGTTTCACGGAGACGCTTATGATTTTGTGCGCAACGACGCGCTGGATGCGAATTCATTCTTCCTGAACAAGGCGAACGTCGCCCGGCCTCCTTTCCATTATAACGATTACGGTTACACGATTGGCGGCCCCTTTTACATCCCAGGCCACTATAACACCGATAAGACCAAGACTTTTTTCTTCTGGGATCAGGAATGGATCCGCGAAAGCACGGAATCGCCGCTGGTTGCCGCGACGCCTACTGTGGCCATGCGCAATGGCGATTTCACCGGCGTTGGACCGTTAACCAACCCGACCGACCCGCTGACGGGTCAGCCCCTGACCGCGCCGGGCGGCGGACCTTGCGTCACCGGCAGCCAGATCAATCCCGCCTGCATCAACAATAACGTCAGGCTGCTGTTCAACCAGGATTTTCCAACCCCCAACAGTCCAGGCTTCTTCAATTTCATCACTGGAGCGCGGTCAGGCCAGAACTGGGGCGAGCAGATGATTCGGGTGGACCAGAACTTTTCTGAAAAGATCAAGGCGTTCGTGAGGTTTATCCACGATAGCTGGCTGGAAAATGACCCGACCGTGCAGTGGAGCGGCGATGCGTTTCCCACGCTCCATTCGCAGTTCAACATTCCTTCGCGCAACTTCATCGCCAAGGTTTCAACGATCATCAGTCCCAGCCTGCTGAACGAAATTTCTTACAACTACGCGAGCAACTATCCGGCATCCTCAACCCCGGCAATGACCATTCAAGGCGCGTACCAGTTGCCATCGGGCTACAGCGCGTTGAACCCCTTCAATCCGGGATTCAACGTGGTTCCTGACATGTCTTTTTCACAGGGATACGGAGGCATCAGCGCGCTGTGGGGGCCATGGTGGGCCCACCACAATATCAGCCAGGCTTCGGACGACCTGACGAAGGAAGCCGGCGCGCACAGCCTGCAAATGGGCGTCACCACGATGTTCTCGATCACGCCGGTGCAGTCCCAGACTTCCCCATCGCGCCAGGGAGCCTACAGTTTTGACGGTCACTTCACCGGCAACGCTATCGCGGACGCTTTGCTGGGACTGCCGGTGAGTTACGGAGAGCTTCAAGGTTTCCGCGAGCCGTATTACAACTTCCACCAGACGGAAGCCTATTTTCAGGACGATTGGAAGGCAACACGCCGCCTGACGTTGAACCTGGGCTTGCGCTATTTCTTTATCCCGCATGTTTATGGGCAAAACCTCAGCATGTTTTTGCCCACCCAATACAATCCGGCTCAGGCTCCAACCGTTCTGCCAAACGGACAGATTGTTCCAAATTCAGGCAACCTATTGAATGGCATCATCATTTCAGGGAAGAACGGAACGCCGCTCGGGCTGGTGAAAGACCACTGGAATACGCCCGCGCCGCGATTTGGATTTGCGTGGGACCCGACCGGCAGCGGCAAGACGGCGATTCGGGGAGGTTACGGGATCGGTTACTACCGGATTGAAGGAAATGACGTATATCGCCTGGTCGGCAATCCTCCATTCTCCAGCATCTCTACATTCTTCAATCCGCCGTTTGATAATCCGGCCGCGGGCGTCGCGGCGCCGCTCACACCGCTGGCCCTGAACGGCCTGGACCCTATCTATGACATTCCAACCGTGCAGAACTGGAGCCTCAATATCCAGCGGCAGCTTTCTCCGAATACGACAGCGTCCATAGCTTACGTGGGCAGCCGGGGCACTCATTTGGATTACGTTGCGAATATCAACCAGCCCTTGCCCGCGATGGGATACCAGTTTGATCCTCGCATCGCCTGCACAGCCACGACGCCCTTCCCTTGCCAGCAGCGGGTTTCAACGGATTATGTTCGCCCCTTTCAGGGCTGGTCCGGAATCAGCAATATTACTCCGGTCGGGAAATCAATCTATCATTCGCTCCAGATTAATGTGCAGCGGCGATTCTCGGAAGGGTTGACCTATGGCGTGGCTTACACCTATTCAAAAACCATGGCGCTATCGGGCGCAGAAGGATTAGGCTCCGGCCCGCAGAATCCTTACAACCTGAGAGCGGAATATGGACCGGCGGCGTTCAACAGAGCGCACGTTCTGGTTTTCAATTATGTCTATAACTTGCCCTTCTTCCACAGCCTGAAGGGAGCGGCAGGCTCCTTGCTTGGAGGATGGGAAGCCACAGGGCTGGTCACCCTTGAAACAGGATTTCCGCTGACGGTGGGCTACTCTTCACCCACCCAGGGCCTCGCGACCCGGCCCAACGCTGTTCAGGGGCAGCACACCTCAGGGCCCGGAACTGTGGCCCAGTGGTTTAATACCAGCGCCTATATTGCCCCGCCTTTTGGCTTCTACGGAAACACCGGAGTTGGCACCATCTGGGGTCCCCCGATGAACAGTTGGGACTTGGGCTTCTTCAAGAACTTCCGTGTTCACGAACGAATGAATTTGCAGTTCAGAGCCGAAATGTTCAACATCTGGAATACGGTCAATTTCAATTCCGTCGACACCACTTTGGGGACCGGAGGCTTTGGACAAGTCACCAGCACCTACGATCCTCGGATTATGCAACTGGCATTGAAGCTCACCTTTTAACGAGGCGACCTTCCTGCGATTGCGCGGGGGTTAAGACACGCTATTTCCCTCCCGTTCCGCGGGCATCTACTGAGGTTCACAAATTATAGTGACGTCGTTTTTCTGCAGCGGCGCTGTCCCCACCGGCGTTTTTCGGCGCTGCGACAGCACTTGAAAATTAAGAGAGAATCTACAGTGTATCGTTCGATCCTTTCACACAGACTCCACCTTGTCACCCTGAGCCTTTGCCTGTCATTCTAAACGAGGTCAGCAAGCGAAGAATCCCTGTATTTGTTCGATTCAGTGTAAATACCAGGATGCTTCGCCGTCCTCGAAATGCAAGCAGAACTCAGTTCGGCTTTCGGAGAACCTGAATGGCCAACAAACCGATCGATCGTCGCAAATTCCTGCAGGATACGGCTCTTTGTCTGGGCGCCGGCTCCTGGGTTGCCAATCACCAGCCAGCGTCTGTGGCGGCCTCCCCTGCCGGGATCGCCTCGCAAGTGAATAAGTCACCGGGCGATTTGCAGATGAGGGCAAACTTCAGCCCAACCGAAACGGTCTGGATTATCCGCCAGCCAAACTCCGGTTTTGAACAGATGTTCGCTTCCCGTGAATTGGCACGCGGTCTTCGCAACCTAGGCCTTGTCCGCGAGCCAGTTGAGACCACTCGCGGATCAGCGACCCTGCCATCCAATGGCTTAATCTTTTCCTTGGAAGTTGACCGGAGCCGCTTCGCCCATCCCGAAGCTTACGAGATTTCTCATCAGGCGGATTCCCAAGTCACGCTGCGAGGGGCCACATCGCAGGCTGTGCTCTACGCCACCTTTGATTTCCTGGAACGTCAGGGCGCTTTCTTCGGTCTGGATGGCGAAGTCTATCCCCTGGAGTCCGCAAAGAGTCTTGATCTTCCCCCTCCTGGCCAATCATGGCGAGCGCAGCCGCGCTTCAAAGTGCGCGGGCTGGTTCCGTGGCCTGATTTTTTGAATTGCGTCACGGTCTACAACCGTGAGGATTGGCGCGCTTACCTCGAAGCGATGGTGCGAATGCGCTTCAATACGCTGGGCGTGCATGTCTATTCCAACGCCAATCAGTGGACCGAATCGTTTCTCTCTTTTGAGTATGCCGGTGCAGGTCATCTCGCCTACACCGACACCACGGCTACAAACCGCTGGGGCTATTTGCCTGAGAGGACTTCGCGTTACGGAATGGGAGCGCCGGAGTTCTTTGCAGGTGAAGTGTTTGGGTCTGAAGTCACAACGCAGGCAAGGAGTTGCTGGGAAGACGAGGAATTTGCTCAGCAGCTTTGGGGTGAGGCCTTCCGATACGCCCAGCATTTGGGCATTCGCACGGGCGTGGGATTCGAACCTTATCAGATTCCCGATGAAATTTTCCGGGCGACTCCGCCGGAAGCGCATTATGTGCCGAAGGATCCCAAGGTTCCTGGCCCCCGAATCGATCCTGAATCCTCAGCCGCCAAAGACATTCTGGAGACGCGCCTGGGGCGGCTGCTGGAAGCCTATCCCACGGTCGATTATGTCTGGCTCTGGGAAGATGAAGCCAGCAATTGGGCCAGCCGCGATGAGCGCGTGCCCCTTTCCATCACGCCCTTCCGGCAAGCCTACGATTTCCTGCGCCGCCACGCTCCGCAAAAACGCATGGTGATTTCGGGATGGGGCGGCGTTGTGCGGCACTTCGCCTACTTCCATCAACACCTGCCGGAGGACGTGATCTTTTCTGCGCTCAACGACAGCCTGGGCTGGGACCCCGTCAGCGAAGAGTTTGGAAAGCTGGAGGGCCGCGAGCGGTGGCCCATTCCCTGGCTTGAAGACGATCCGGCCATGTGGCTGCCGCAGTTCCATGTGTACCGTTTCGTTCGGGATATGGACCTGGCGGAAAAATACGGCTGTCAGGGGCTGATGGGCATTCATTGGCGGCATCGCATCATGGATGCTGACGCCGGGTTCCAATCGAGATATTCCTGGCAGAAAGATTTGACTCCCACCCGGTTCTTCCAGTCGTTTGCCGCCGTCCAGGCGCGTGAACCGCGCGCCGCCTCACTCGCCAAGTTGCTGGATGAGACGGATCGCGACCGGCTGATTCTCTGTTCCTGGGATGGCCAGATCAAAGACGGCCATCATGAAATCCATGAATACACCGGCGACTATGATGAAGCATTTCAGTTCTGGAACGGCTATGAGCCGCCGCAAAACGTAATGCGGTCTCAGGCGGAAGTGGCCAGCCAGTTGCGGCGTCTCGCCGAGGCGGCAACGAGTCCGGCTGAGCGCGAACGAATTGGCTACCTGGCAGGATTCGTCGGGTTCATGCCCGCCTATGCCGAGTCGTGGTCGCTGGCATTCCACCTGAATCAGAAGCTCGAACAGGCGCTTGCGCTCAAGAGACAGGGCAAAGCTGGTGAGGCCAAAGCCTTAATTCAAAGTGAAGGAGTGCCTCTCTGGCTGAAGCTCGCGCCGCTTGTCCGGCAAGTCTTTCTGGAATATCAGCCGATCATCAGCACCCGGAACGACCAGGGTCAGTTGGCATCGATGCACAACAAGTACGAACGGCTGGCTCTGTTCCGCTTGCGAGCGTCGATGAAGGAATTTTTGGGAGAGCTTCCTCCGGAAGTCGAAGATTTGTTCGCGAAAGTTCGCCAGCCGGACCTCAACGCCGGGCTCCGGATTTTCGTGCCCACGCGCCCGACGCTCCTGCGCCCGAACGAGCTTGTAAGAATCCACGCCGTTGTACCCGGGCGCGGCGAGGTCAGGAACGTGACGCTCTTCACGCGAGTGGGAGAGTCCTCCCGCTGGAATCGCCAAGGAATGCAGCACGCCGGGAGACGAACGTTTGTCAGCGAAATTCGATATCCTGAGTCCCTTGGCGCACTGATGGATTATTACGTTCGGGCTGAATGTGCGGTGGGTGGAAAGCCCGAATTGGTTGCCTCCCCTCCAGAAGCACCAGGACGCTTTTACAGCATCACCTTGGGAGGCCGCTGAGAAAACCCTCGCAGCTTGCCATTTCGAGGATCAAGAAAACGTATTGATCGCTGCAAATTACAGCGACGCCCCCGGCTGTAGCGCCGGTGTCCCCACCGGCGATTATTCGGCGCTGCGGACAGCGCCGCTACAGGATAATGTTGTCACCGTAATTTGCAGATCCCTGTAGTGACGGGTAATTCGTAATGAGCAAAAAAGATTTGCTGGGGCGACGCCAATTCCTGAAAGGCTCCGTGGGAGCCATTGGCGTCACGTCGATGCTGAATGCGGAAGCAGGATACAACCGTGCAACGCCTGCCGATGAAGCGCCCAATGGCGCCGGAAGAAGAACATTCAGCCTGAACGGTGAGTGGCGCATTGCAGACAGCGTCGCGCCCGACGAGATACCCGCGCATTTCGAACACACGGTTCCCGTGCCCGGGCTGGCTCATCTGGCCAAACCCGCGTTTCCGGACGTGGATCGCTATCAAAGCCGTGAAAACATATGGAACCTGGTCCGGTTTGGTGAGTTGCCAAAGTCCACGTGGACCTCGCTCGGCAAGGATAGCCCAGGAATTTCCCTTCAGAAGCGAAATTACTTCTGGTATCGCAGGACTTTTCGGGTGACTGAAAAAAGCGACGTAGCGATCCTCAAAATCAACAAAGCCCAGTTCGGAACGGCGGTCTGGATGAACGGGCGGAAAATCGGCGAGCATCTGAGTTGCTTCACCGCCGGCTTCTTCAATTTGAGCGATGCCATCCATTGGGGAGCTGAGAACGAACTGACCGTCCGCGTCGGCGCTCACCCAGGCGTGCTGCCCATCGGCGTGCCGACGGGAACAGACTTTGAGAAAAGGAAGTGGACTCCGGGCATCTATGATGATGTGTCACTTCTCGTGAGCGACAACCCCGTGATTGAAACCTTGCAGGTCGCTCCCTTGATTGCCAGTTCAGAAATCCTCGTGCAGGTCGTTTGCGTGAACTATGCAAAACAGCCGGTGGATTTCAGACTGACGCATCGTGTGAGGACGTGGAAAGGCGAGAGCGAAGTCGCCCGGGCTTCCGGCCAGCAGCTCAGGCTTCAGCCCGGTGAGCGGACCACGCAAACGCAGAGAATCCGCATCCCGAATGCTCGGCTCTGGTCGCCGGATGATCCCTTTCTCTACGTCATCGAAACCAGCACAGGCGGGGACTCTTTTCAAGCGCGCTTCGGCATGCGGGAGTTTCGGTTTGATACTGCGACGAAGCGTGCTTACCTGAATGGCAAGCTTTTCTTCCTTCGGGGTTCCAACATCACTCTGCATCGCTTTTTTGAAGACCCCCTCAGCGGCTCACTTCCCTGGAATGAAACCTGGCTGCGGCGGTTGCTGATCGAAATTCCCAGGCAAATGCACTGGAACGCGTTCCGTTTCTGCATCGGACCCGTCCCTGAGCAGTGGCTGGATATTGCCGATGAAGCAGGGCTGTTGATCCAGAACGAGTACTTTGTCTGGACAGGAAGTCCCGCATGGGGATACAGCGGTCGTCAATGGGACGTCCCCGAAATGGTGAAAGAGTACGAGGAATGGATGCGGGATAATTGGAACCATCCCAGCGTGGTGATCTGGGACGCGAATAATGAGACGCTCGATCCGGTCTTTGCCCGGAGCATTATTCCGGCGGTAAGAAATCTGGATCTCTCCAACCGCTCGTGGGAAAACAGCTATAACGGCCCCGAAGGTCCCAACGATCCGGTGGAAGACCATCCGTACCTTTTCATCCGCAACCAGTTCGGAACCGGAGCTCCTTTCCGGATGACTGATCTCGAAACCATGTCGGGCATTTCTCAGAACAGCGCCCGGCCGCCTCAGGGTCATGCCATGATTAACAATGAGTATGGCTGGCTCTGGCTTAATCGCGACGGTTCGCCCACCCAGCTTACCACCCGCGTCTACGAGGGGCTTCTTGGCCCTCATGCAACCACCGCGGAGCGCCTTGAGATGAACGCTTACCTGCTTGCCGGGCTGACTGAGTTCTGGCGAGCCTATCGGAACTATGCCGGCGTGCTGCACTTTGTTTACCTTACGTGTTCCTATCCGGGTGTCTTTACCAGCGATCATTTCCGCGATGTCGAGAAACTCGAATTGCATCCCGAGTTCAAGGACTATCTGGGCGAAGCTTTCAAGCCCCTGGGCGTTTACATCGACTTCTGGAAGCCCACCCTTCCGACCGGTTCAAAGCACCGCATCGCCGTGATGATGGTGAACGACCAGCCACAACAGGCATCCGGCGATCTCATCCTGGCTTTTGCGAGAACAGAGAAAGAAATTTCCCGCCTCAGCCAGCCGTTCAGCGTGCCTGGACTGGGCCAGCAAACTTTCTGGTTCGACATGGAAGCTCCGCGTGAGGCGGGCGATTATCTGCTGAAAGCTCTTGCAATGACTGAGGGCGCTGGTAGTAACTCTCCGACCTTAAGCCGGAGGAAAGTTTCAGTAATCGCGTAGTGTAGCCCTCGGAAGCAGCAGATGCCAGGCTGAAGCCTGCGCTACTTCATCACGGTTAGCAAGGCGATGCTGGCATTGGGAAGCGCAAACACCCAGTCGCCGCTGTCATCCGGCTGAAGCGTGGAAACATGAGGTTGAGGAAGGCGACCCTCAGAATCGAATTGGACGTCTCCGTAGCGGACTTCCGGCGCAAGCGAAGCCAGGCTGGGAGCCCGCAGCATGAGCAGGCTGGCTTTGTTTCTGCGGGCGCCGGCAACGTGGACACGCACCTCGCCCGCAGCCGAGGCGTCCTTATTGATGAGGAAAATGTTGATGTCGCAGCCCGCGCACTCGCTGACGGCATAAGCTCGCACATTCGCCCTGGAGGAAACAGAAAGAGGAAGCAGGCGAGCGCCAGCCGCGTGCTTCGCAAAGAGGTATATCGCATAATAGAGCGGCTCAGCCACATTGCGATATTGCCAGCGCCCGCCTTCCTGCCGGCTGCCGTAAGTGTCGATCGGGTTGTAGGAACTGCCGCCCCCGGGCCGGTAGCTGAAATGGAAATTGGCATAGCGGAAACCATCCTGCGCCAGATGGAACATGTAATCGAGTCCCCAGACGGCGGAGGCAAAGGCGTTGCTCACGCCCGGCATGCCGCCGCAAGCAGCAGAATTGGTTTCCGCCATGGCGATAGGCAGGCCCCGGCTGTGAACCGCAGCCACCCAGCTTCTGGCGCTCCCGTCGAAGCGGGTCATCAGCGCAGGGTCAAGCAGTTGGCCAATGGTCACGGTTCGGCCGCCGCACACCGCCCCTGAATAGTTGTGCACCGTCACCAGCTTGAGATTATGAGCGCCAACGCCGTCGATGAAGGTTTCAAGGTCGTGCGCGTTGCGCCAGCCGCAGCAGGTAGCGGGGCCTGCAATTCCATAGCGCCGCGCCACGGGGTTTTGACGGAATGCATTCAGATAACCCAGAAAATCCCGCACATGATCGGAGGGAGAATAGCTGGCTGGCCGGGCGCCGCCTCGCCGGAATAAGTCCGGCTCATTGCCAATTTCAAGCGCAAAAATCTCGTCGGGCTTCATTTCCCGGGCGATGCCTGCCGTCACTTCGTTGAGCGCCCAGGAAGGCGAATTCTGCTTCAGGTTCAAGCCTACAATCAGTTGCCAGCCGGTTGCCGCCGCGGCTTTCGAAAAGAGCGCAAGGTCCTGGGCCGTGAGCGTGCCGCGACACTCAGCCGGATGAGGAGCGCGCGCAGGGTCCCAGCAGGTATTATCCTGACTGTTCCCTCCCAGTCTCAGGACGCCTTGACCCAGATCGCGCATAAACTGAAAAAAGCCCTGATTGGGCGCGTCAGGTCGTCCCAGGGCATACTGCGGTTGCTCGCTTGCAGTCACAGGGTTGGCCTCGCGCCCATGATAAGGTTGCAACCCCTGCCCGCTTATTGAAACTTCCATGCTGTAGCCCAGGAAGTCCTGAGGTATGCGCAGGCCAAGCGGTTGCGTCTGAACTTTCACCGTAGCGAGTTGAGCCGGGCACGCAGGCGTCCATGCCAGCATGATTCCAAGGGCGATTGCCGCCCATAGTGCGCTTCGCTTCGCCATACCTTTTCGCCGAACTGGAGTTGCAATCCAATCCATCTCGCAATTCATCAGCCATTATCTCCTGATAGGGGCAGAAAGAATCGATAAATCAGTCATCCCGAGCGAGCGAACAGCCGTCAGCATTCAGCGTCTCGGTCCCAGAACTTTCCTGCTGACGGCTGAGGGCTGTTTACGGAAAGCTAAAACAGTATCGAACGCTTCAATAATAGTCTACAGGGTCAATATGGCATTTTGCCCCGTACCAGAAAAGCGCATTTTCGGTGAGCCCTTGAACTGTGTATTTGTTGGGCGGCATCAGGAGGCGTTTGAACATGGATTTGGCGGAATAAAACGTCTTGGTGCATCGCCATACGCCTTCTTCAACCTGTTGAGGCGTCATGTTCTTGGGGATGAACATGCAGACAAAATTATTGGTGTACATGTCGGCATCAGGGACAATCACCCGGCCCTCGGCCTCAAGCTGCGCGCGCATTGGCGTGCCTTTGCGAGGAGTCACGGTATTGAAAAACGCTTCCGGAGCCTTGACCTCGTGCAAAAATTGCAGCGTTTGGTCAAAAGCATCCGGCGTATCTTCATCGAGGCCGAAGAGGAAGTTCAGGGAATAATAGATGCCATAATCTTTAAGCCGCTGGAGAAGCCGTTTGTAGTCTTTGACGTGGTTTTGAACCTTACTGATGGAAAGCAAACTGTCCTGGTTGATCGATTCCACGCCAATGTTCACATGGAACACGCCCGCCTTGGCCGCAAGGTCGAGCAATTCTTCGTCGTGATTCGAGTTGATGGTCCAC
>DATGKJ010000120.1:0-12167 GCA_035294685.1 Terriglobia bacterium
TGCAAGCCTCAATGAGGCGACGTTGAGGGTGCTGGCTCGGAATGGCTGCGAGGTAGTGATTCCGCCGGGCCAGGGCTGCTGTGGAGCGTTGCATGTGCACGCAGGATGGCGCGACTTGGCGCGTGAGATGGCGCTGAAGAACATCCGCGCGTTCAACGCCGGAAACTTTGACGCGATCATTACCAACGCCGCCGGGTGTGGCTCTGTGTTGAAAGAATATCCTGAGCTTTTTGAGCAGGTCGGGCAGGAGCACTACGAAGAAGCCAGGAAATTCAGCGCGCGCGTTCAAGACGTGAGCGAATTTCTCGCTGAGATCGATTTAAACCGCGACCTCGCGCCCACGAACCTGCGCGTGACCTACCAGGACCCCTGCCATTTGGGACATGCGCAGCGCATCCGGTCTGCGCCCCGGCGCCTGATCCAGGCTCTGCCTGGGGTGGAATTCGTCGAGCTTCCTGAGGCGGAAATCTGCTGTGGCAGCGCGGGCATCTACAACGTGGTCCATCGTGATATCGCGCAAAGCCTGCTGGAATCGAAGATGCAGCGCGTCGATGAAACAGGGGCGGATGTGATTCTGACCGCCAACCCGGGCTGCCTGCTGCAACTGCGCGCCGGTGTCGAGGCCAGCAGCAAGCCGAAACGGCGCGTCATGCACGTCGTCGAATTGCTTGACGAAGCTTACAGTCGTCGTCCAAAAATTGCTCCTCTCCCATAAGTCGGCAGGGTGGCGCGGCTGATTAGTGGCGCCCCCTATTCAATTCTGTCTTGACCTGTCGGCGCCTTCGAGGCTGGTTTGGGAGGGTCAAATCTTCCAGCAACCTGGGAAGTATCTGGGGGCGCACCTGTGGTAAGATACAGGGCATTGGAGGAACACCTATGGCCTACTACACCAGACGTGACTTCCTGAAAACCGGACTCGCCGCCGCGGCTCTCACGGGCGCGGGAACCCTGCCGCTTAGAGCGAGCCGCGAAGCGGCGACCGAGTGGGTGACGCTCGGGAAATCCGACGTCAAGGTGACGCGGCTAGCCTTTGGCACCGGCACCTTCAGCGGGCGAGTGCAGCGCGACCTCGGCCAGGATCAATTCACGAGGCTCGTCCGCTATGCCTACGATCGCGGCATTCGCTTCTTTGAGACCGCTGAATCGTACACCGACATGCACCAGATGCTCGGAGTGGCGCTGAAGGGCATTCCGCGCGATAGCTATCGCCTGATGTCGAAGGTGACCACGAGGGAGGGCGTCGATCCACTTCAGAAGATCGACGAGTTGCGGAAGCTTGCCAATACCGATTACTTCGATGTGATGCTGCTGCACTGGCAGCACGTTGCAACCTGGCCCCAGGACAGCGTCCGGTGGCAGGAAGGCATCATGGAAGCCCAGGCGAAGCAGATGGTCATCGCCCATGGCGCCTCGGTGCATGGTCTCCCCGCCTTACGGCAGGTTCCGGAGACAAAGTGGCTTCAGGTGGCGATGATCCGGATGAACCATAAGGGCGTGCGGATGGACGCGGAGGACTACAACACAAATGGATTGGGTAATGTTCCCGAGGTGGTCGGGTATGTGAAACAGGCCCGAAAAGAGGATATGGGCGTCATCAGCATGAAACTTGCGGGAGAAGGCACGTTCACGACCCGCGCCGACCGCCAGAAGTCGATGAGGTTCGCGTTCAGGCACGCAGGCGTCGATAGCGTTACGGTTGGTTACAAGAATCAGGCGGAGATCGACGAAGCCATTGAGAATGTGAACTTGGCATTCACATAAAAGCCGGCCGAAAGACCCACTGAACAAATAGCATATAGACGAATCTGTGTAAGCGAACTGTTTCAGACGAGTCGTTGCCCGATCCGGTGGCCAAGACCGTTTTCAAGTCCGTAGACGAGTATATCGCCTCGCAACCCCAGGCCGCGCAGGACGTCCTTCAGCGCGTGCGCAGCGCCATCCGCAAGGCTGTGCCTGGAGCCGAGGAAGTGATCTCCTACCAGATTCCTGCGTACAAACTGCATGGCGACCGTCTGATCTTTTTCGCGGGCTGGAAAGAGCACTACTCGCTTTACCCTGCGACAGATCGCGTCGTTGCGGTGTTTAAGCGCGACCTTGCACCCTACAAGGTCAGCAAAGGCACGATTCGCTTCCCGCTTTCCAAGCCCGTCCCTGTGAAGTTAATCGAACGCATCGCGAAGTTTCGCGCGCAAGAAGTCGCCGAGCGCAAGAAGGCGACCGCGTCGAAGAGGCGCTAGCCAGGCCCGTGCTATGACTGGGACGGTCCCTCCTGATCTAATGGGTAGGTCCTTGAAGCAGTAAGCGAACGGAGAATCATGCCTGACTGGGCCCGCGCAGCAGCCGGCTGGGCAGCAGGATGATGCCAACAAGAAGCGCAAACACTCCTTCTACGACAACGCCCGCGAGTCGGAACGGCAACAGAAGAAGCCAGACAAAAGGGTAAAGGAACAAGGCCAACAGCGCCAGCGGCCAGCACAGCACGAGCAGAATACACCAAAGCAGGAACTTGACCATCGTTCTTCCTCCGGACTGCCTCTACTCTTTCATACGTATCGGCGCCGCGGGAGTTCCATATTTTACGCGAACCCACTGATGGGATCGCATGGATTCATAACCGGCGTCGAGGATGCAGTTCACCACATAGCCATCCTCATAAGTTTCGCGGGGTGTCGTATGTTGGCGGAGACAATCCACAAAGTGGCGCATCTCTCCCTGATATCCGTAGGTAAAAGCTTCTTCCGGAAGGGGCCGCGTCCAGCCCGAATCGATTTCCGCTTTTTCCAGAACATAACCCGCGGATTGGGTTGTAAACGCCCAGATTGGCGTGCTGCGAGTTACATCCGTGAAAATCGATCCCTCTGAACCGTGGATTTCATTGCGAAGATCGAGCCCGCCCTTTGTGGTCCATGAAAGCTCACAGTGGGCAAAGCCTCCGCTTTCAAATTTCAGCGCCAGCAGCGCATTATCCTCGCCGTGGGTTTTGTCGTGATGGACCAGCCGGGCGCCCCAAGCCATGACTTCAACGATTTTGTCTTCCTTGCCGAAAAAATAGCGGGCCGCTTCGATGCAATGGCAACCCAGGTCGTTCAGCGCGCCGCCTCCCGTCTTTTCCACGTCCCAGAAGTGAGGACTATGAGGCCCTCCGTGTGACTCCCGCGACCGCACCCAAAGCACACGTCCGAGAGCGCCGCGCTCAATCATCTGCCGGGCCCTGACCACGGCGGGCGCAAAGACCTCGGTCTCCGCATATCCGTGCATCGCGCCTGAGGCTTTGGCGGCATCCAGCATCGCCAATGCCTCTCGGGCTGTCCGTCCCAACGGCTTGGTGCATACCTGATTCCTTCCGGCGCTCGACAACATGAGCGAGACGGGCAGATGCATCTCGTTCGGAAGAGCGATCACGTAAAGATCGATGTCATTGCGAGCGATAAGGGCCTGAAGGTCGGTCGTGGATTCCGGGATTGACCACGTGCGGGCAAAAGCGTTGGCCCGTTCCGGCGTCCGGGAATAGTTCGCCACCACCTCACCGCCGCGTACGTTTGCCAGTCCTTGCATGTAGAAATCGGCTACAAATCCGGACCCGAGCAATGCAATGCGAACATTATCCATCGAGGTCTCTCATGTCACCCTGAAAGGTTTCGTGGAAACGCTTCGGCTATGGAGCGTCAGCGCGCCTGATGAACTCAGTAGCGTTGCAGGTAAACGACGTGAGTTTGCGTAAATTCATAGAGGCCGTGCTTGCCGTCAGCGCCTCCAATCCCGCTTTTACGCCATCCGGCATGAAACCCTTGCATGGCCTCAAAGTTCTCACGGTTAATGTAAGTCTCGCCGAAACGAATCTCCTGGCATGCTCTCAGCGCTACGTTCAGATCGCGAGTATAAATCGATGAAGTCAGCCCATAGTCTGAATCGTTGGCGTAAGAGATGGCCTCGTCGATGTCGTCGAATGTGATGATTGGAACAACAGGACCAAACACTTCGCGGCGGATAATCTCCATCTCCTGGCGGCAATCGGTGATGACGGTAGGCTCGTAGTAGTAACCCCCGTCCCGCGCAGCGCGTTTTCCGCCCGTCACCACGGTGGCGCCAGCTTTGACGGCGCTATGGACCAGAGAATCGACTTTTCGGAATCCCGCCTCATTGATGAGCGGACCGTATTCCACCGACTCATCGGCCAACGGATTCCCGAAGCGAGTGGCTTTCATTGCGGCTGTGAGCTTATCCGCAAACTGATCAGCGACCTTACGTTGCACGTAGACCCGTTCGGCACAGTTGCAAACCTGGCCGCTGTTAATAATGCGAGAGGCTTTAATGGCTTCGACTGCCAAATCCATGTCGGCATCCGACATCACAATGGCCGGCGCTTTGCCGCCCAGTTCAAGGTTGACTTTCGTAATGTTGGGAGCGGCTGCCGCCATAATCGCCGAACCCGTCTCAACGCTGCCGGTAAAGCTGATCATACCGATGCAGGGCGAAGAGGCGAGAGCCTTTCCAACCGTAGGGCCACGGCCATGCACGACATTGATAACGCCCGGCGGCAAGTCTGTCTCGGAAACCAACTCGCAAAACTTGGCGGCATTGTGAGGCGTTTCCTCGCTGGGCTTAATGACGATGGTATTGCCGGTGACGAGGGCGGGAGCGGCCTTCCGAGCGATAAGGAAGAAAGGGAAATTCCAGGGAAGAATGCCGCCGATCACCCCGATGGGCTGCCGGAAAAGGAAGATGGTTTCCCCAGCCCGGTCGCTTTCCAGGATTTCGCCCTCGATGCGGCGCGCCCATTCAGCCATGTAATCCATGTAGTCGGCTGTGAAACCGACTTCGACGCGAGCCAGATTGAGAATTTTGCCTTGCTCCTCGGTGATGATGCGGGCGAGGGGCTCAACGTTCTGGCGAATCTTATCCGCGATCCGGCGCAGGAATTTTGCTCGCTCAATGGCAGGCTGTTTTGCCCAGTCGCGTTGGGCCGAAGCAGCGGCTGAAACCGCCGCATCCACGTCAGAAGCGCTGCTTTCAGGAACGGTGCAGATGAGTTGGCCTGTCGAGGGATTGATCACCTCGATGCGCTCCTTCGAGCCGGAAGGCGAGAACTTGCCGTTGACAAAGTTTTCGTAATGCTTCACGAGAATGCCTCCAAATGAGTTTGAAGTCTCTTCAGAATTTTCAAGCGAGATCGACTACCTTCTGGCTTCTTCCTGAATGGGCTGAACGGAAGGCTGCATCAAGAACTTCCACCACCGAGGCTCCCAATTCAGCAGAGGAACGGTTTTCTGCATTCTTGCCTTGAATCAGATCCACAAAGGCATGAAGCGGCTCGACGCACGAGTATTCTCCGGGCTTATGATCAATGGGGATCGTTCGCCTTTCTCCATCATGGCGATGTAATTCCAGCCGAGGGCGCTCGATATCCAGCAGCAACATCCCCTCCGCGCCGAAGAGTCGGATATCCACCTGGTAGGTGGACCGCGCCGGCATGATGCCCGCCCCGCCGATCATTCCCGTGGCGCCACCCGTAAATTTGCAACTGATGGCATTGGTAAGGTCCGCGCCGGTTTTGGAAGAGGTCATGTAGGCAAAGACCTCTTCCGGCTGAAGCCCGGTGACATAAAACAGCAGCGCCAGGGCATGCGTTAACTGCCCGTGAGCAAAGCCGCCTCCTCCGGCCGGATCGCTCCAGGTGCGCGGATCGGGCTTTACGACGTCCTTTTTCGAGAACCAGAACTCTTCACCACTGAACAAATCCCGGGTGGCGCTGCCCATATGGCATTGCACGTGTTCAATCCTGCCGATTTTTCTCTTCAGGACCAAGTCTCTGGCTTCAGCGGCCAGTGGCGTGTAGTTCCAGCCGTAGGGGATCAGAAAATGCCGTTTCTTTGCGGCGGCCTGCGAAGCGAGTTCTCGCGCTTCACGAGCGTAAAGCACCATCGGTTTTTCACACAGCACGTGGAGTCCGCGTCCGAGCGCAGCCGATGCGTGCTCGTAGTGGAAAGGGTGCGGGGAACTGACGACGACGCCATCGAGATTCTCCTGCGCGAGCAGTTCCCGATAATCCTCCGTCCCGAACTCGATGCCAAACTGTTCCTGGACTTTTCGTAACTCGTCTCGCCCCAGTCTGCAAACTCCAGTAACTTTTACGTCTTTACGGGATTGAAGCACCGGGATGTGATTCTTTACAGCCCACCAGCCCGCTCCAATGATTCCAATCCTAACTTCGGTCATGATCGTTTTCTCCTTGGGTGTGTCTGATGGCGCATTTGGCGAGGGAGAAAATCCGTGAGCGAACCTGCGAGCCACAGCGCTACTGAGGTCGCTAAATTACAGGGACAGTATTATCTGTAGCGGCGCTTTCTCTTCACTTCGTTCAGGGCAGGCCCTCAGCTCTGAAAAATCGCCGGTGGGGACCCCAGCGCTACAACTAAGATTCAAGCCTCACGGACCTTAACAGATCCCGCAGCCAGATCGTTTCGGTGAGATTGTCCACTTCGTTACAGCGCATCCACTCGGTCCAAACGTATTCCAGGGCGACATAGCCCGAATAGCCCGCTTTTTTCATGGCGCGCAGGATCCGAGGGTAATCGATCGTATTCTCTTTGGATGAAGCTTGAAGCTTTCCCTTGCAGGCGCCGCGGGCGTGAAAGTGGGAAGCGGACCTGACAAGAGGCTCGATTTCGTCATCCGGAATCCCTTGATAGGTAAAATGAGTGTAATCGAGAGTCAGCGTCAGCCCCGGCGTCATTTGAAGAAGGCGTTGGGCCTGAGACGGCATTGGGGCGATAGAACCCAGGTGCATCTCAACGGCAAACGCGACGCCCACACGCGCTGCCGCTTCCACCCGCCATGCCAGTTCATCCACACAGCGCTTCAAGGAGTCTTCGTAGCTCTCCTGCTCAAAATGAACTCCGGGAAGCAGGCTGACATGCTTCGCATTGCATCGCAGAGCAAGCTCCAGAAGGCGCCAGTAAAATTCGGTCGCTTTCTTGCGCTCGCTTGCGTCCGGGTGATTCAAAGCTTTTTCCTCAAATGCGGTTCCAGGTTGCCCGAACACATCAGCAATCTCCAGACCATATGTCCGGAGAGCCTGCGTAACGCGCGCGGCGGCCTGAGCGGGATGACCGAGAACGTCTTCCGGCCGCAGGTGTGAGCGGCCTGCAAACAACCCGATATCAACAGCTTCCACGCCGAGGTCGCGCGCGAGCCTCAGCGTTTGCTCCCATTCCAGTTTTGGAAATGTGTAATCCGATAAAGCGAGTTTAAGTGTCACGATGCATTCCCCTGGGATAGTTGCTGGCGGATGGCTTGAACACCTTCGGAAAGCGCCCGCTGTAGCAGCCAGATGTCGCCCCCATAGCCGATGCATTGAAATCCCTGCTGGAGGTGTCGCCTGGCTTGTTCAGGATTGGCGGAAAGAATGCCTACGGGTTTCCGGTGAGTTTTGGAAACCTGAAGGATGCGACGCACAGCTTCTTGAAATTGAGGATGGGCGAATTGGCCGGGAATACCCATGGAAAGCGATAAATCGAGGAAGCCCACCCAGACGAGATCGATTCCTTTCACGCTCAGAATCCGGTCGAGATCCTCCACCCCCTGAGCCGTTTCGATCAGGATGCCGCAAATCATGGCCTCATTTGCGGTTCGCATCTTCTCCGGCACGTCGCCGGGAAGGAAATCATCATGCGCGATGGAAAAGGCAGCCCCGCGATGGCCTTCCGGAAAATACCGGCAAGCGTCCACCAGCCGCTCAGCCTCGCTCGCGGTTTCGACCTTAGGAACGATGACACCAGAGGCTCCGGCATCGAGCAGCGGGGCAATCAGATGATATTCATTGGCAGGAGGGCGCACCAGCGCAGCCAGATGGAGTGGGCGAGTCTGGGCAATCAGGTGGCGGATGGTATCCACACCGAATCCGCTGTGCTCCATGTCATAGACCACAAAATCGATGCCCGTACTGGCCAGCAGCCGCGCAATCCCCGGCGTGCCGAATTCAAACACCCAGGTTCCCACCACAACTTCGCCTTTTCCCAGGGCCTGCTTCATCGCAAGACTGTTCATTCCGCGCCTTTCCGTGAAATTGCCTGCCACCGAGCCCGATTTGCTTCAAGCTTGGCGCGCATTCCGGGTTTCTGAAGGACTTCCCGATTGACCACGTGAGGGGGAATTTCTCCGCGCAGCGCTGTGAGGACGGATTCAACAGCCGACTCACCCATCCTGAGAAAGCATTCATCGGTCCAGCAGAGGGTATGAGGCGTCAAAATCACGTTATCCAGTTTCAGCAGAGGCTCGTCGTTTGGCACGGGCTCCTTCTCAAACACATCGAGCGCAGCGCCGCGGATTTTTCGTTCTTTAAGTGCTCGGTAGAGCGCTGCCTGGTCAACAATCGGACCGCGAGACGCGCTGATAAAGTAGGCGGTAGGCTTCATCCAGGAAAGCTCGCGTTCGCCAATCAGTCCACGGGTTTGGGCATTCAAAGGACAATGTACGCTCACAAAATCGCTCTGCCGCATCAGCGTTTCCAGGTCCACCAACTTGACTCGCAAGCCTGCAACATCTTCGGGCTTTACATACGGATCGGTCGCCAGATGAACCATCTCAAACGGTTCAAGCATGCGAAACACTTCGCGCCCGATGTTGCCCAAGCCGATGGATCCGAAAGTCCTTCCGGTCAGGCCAGTGGTCTTAATGTTGGCTCGCTCTTGCCATCTTCCTTCGCGCACCAGACGGTCCTTGGCTAGGACCTCATGGGCCAGCGCGAGCAGGAGGGTGATCACGGCTGTTGCCATGGGACGCCGAACGCCGTCCGGGGTGATCGTCAGCATCACGTCGTGTTCCGTGAGCGCGCGAATGTCCACCATGTCGTAGCCGACGCCAAAACGAGCTAAACAAGTTAACCTTGAGTCGGACTCGGTAAAGGTTTCCTGCGTGTATCGGGGAGCGAGGGAGATGACAGCATCGTAACCGGCGATCTGCGCTGGGGTGACCTCCGGCAGATGATGAGTGAAAATCTCCACAGAGACGCCCGGAGTATTTTTAAGCTTATGAAGTCCAATGTCGCCCATGGCGAGTTCGCCTGAGGGCGTTAGAAAATCACGCGTAAGCCCGACACGGAATGTTCCCATGATTGCCTTTCGTCAATCGAGCTGGTTGTCCAGATACGCAGGTTTTGGAGAGTTACGCTAAACGAGCGGCGTTTTCCATTCCTCATCCCACCTCGTTGCGATCGCGAGATCAAGATAAGCCGTTAAGCCTCGTTTCTCTTTAAGAACGCCTCGCTTCTTGTCAGGTTCAGAGCGGTCAGCAGATGTTGTCGCATGGCATCTCCGGCAGCCTCGGGGTTGCGGGCAGTAATGGCCTCGTAGATGCGGTGATGCTCCTTGAAGTCTTCGCTGCGGCTCGGAACGAAATTGACGAGCTCCTTGCGCGTCTCCCACAACAATCCACTCACCATTGAGATGACTTCGAGCAGCAAGGGATTGCGAGCGGCACGGGCGATGCAGTTGTGGAACTCATATTCGGCTTCGAGATAAGCTTCCTTCTGTTCCTCGGAAAGAGAAGCGGCCATCGTTTCTAACAGGGCCTTCATGGCGGCCATCTCGGCCTCAGACACGCGGCTGGCTGCACGGCGCGCCAGGTCCACTTCCAGCAGAATGCGAAACTCAAAGACATCATCCAGGCTGATTTTCTTCATCAGCATCAGAAACGTCAAAGGGACTGAGAGCATCTTGGATGTGGATTCATTAATATAGGTCCCGTCTCCAGGCACGGCGCGAATCACCCCAAGAATATCGAGGGCTTTGTAAGCTTGCCGCAGCGAGGGACGGCTTACTCCCAGGAGCTTGCACATATCAGGTTCCGGGGGCAATTTGCTGCCGGGTTTCAAAATTCCCCGCTCAAGAAGCATGCGCAGTCGTTCCACCACCAGATGCGTAACATCCATCTTCTTGACAGGCTCTAAAACAGCGCTTAAAGCATCCAAATCAGTTATTTCGACCATATCGAAAAGCTTACCCCACTTCGCGTATTTGCAAAGTTCCACAAACTTTCAATACCAAATGACCAAGCTATTTTGCGCCAACTCTAGCTTCCAAAAACATAGTGTAGTCTCGCAAGCGGCACATTCAAAAGCAATAGTCCCCGAAGCATTGAAAAATTGTAGAGGTGTTCCGCTTGAAATCTTCAACCAAGCTTAAATTCTCAATATTCAAAGAGGGCTTGACATGACCTACAAGTTGATATATATGTTTTCAAAAATTACGTAAGAAAGGATTACAAACTATCATATAAGGTCATCGTGTAGCAACACTTTTTCTGAAGATTTAGCAACTACGTGGACCGATTCTGATCTGGGACGCGACTTCAATGAACTCCATCATGTTCTGTGGCCGAAGGCATTTCGCTTCGGCGGCTTGATTTGATCGGCTGACCAAAAAGATTTTCGGAAAGCAATTTGGGAAGAAGGAGGAAAGACTCCCATGTCGAATTCAGTAAGGAAAGCATCGGAGAGTTTTCTATACGCACTCCCTGCTGAATCAGCTTGCTGGCGGCTGGCAGACAAATTGGATTTTGACGTTGCAGGACGGCTTCCCCTTTTCTATTCCTTGTTCGGTTCAAACCGTTAACGAAGGAACGAGGCAGAACATACTGGGATGGATCGGCTGCTACGCATTGCTTGTGCCTGGTCAAAATCCCCTTGCGGGGAAACATAACGTAAGCCAGTGGATGAATCCCCTGGCCTTCGCAATCCGCCGGCTGCGGCGACCATCGGGCAGAGCGATTTCGCTTCATTAGGCGGCATGGGGGACCAAGTGGCAGGGCCGGGATTCCATCGTCTGGACTTTTCACTGTTCAAGCAGTTTCAGACTACTGAAAGCACGCATCTGGAATTCCGCGCGGAGTTTTTCAATATCACCAACACACCACAATTTGGCCAGCCATCGTTCCGTAATTTTACGAACACGGCCAACTTTGGCCAGATTCTGAGCACGAGCGACGCGCCCAACGATCCGCGACAGATTCAGTTCGCCCTGAAGTTCTACTGGTAAAATGCGGGCCGGGTCTTACCGCGTTGATGCCGGCTTCATTTCAATCCGGATTGTGTTCCAGCTTCTGACCACGCCCACTCAGGAGGCATGATGACGCGAAGGACCATGATCTTTTCGCCCTTATTGCTCGCTACGAAGCGGCTCCAACGGTTTCTGCCAGGCTCATCCAAGCTTTCTCTGGCTTCGGACGAAAATCCAGGGGCGCAAGACCCCGATTCGCCTGAACGCATCGTTTTAAGCAATGGCAATCACCACCTGGAGTTTAACCCCAAGACAGCTCAACTGGTCTCACTGCGCGCCGCGAATGCCGCTGATCAAGAGTTCGTGCCTTCCAATGATCATCATCCTGTCTTTGTTATTCAATACCTTGGTCAGGAGGCTGAGTTTCACCAAATCGCTTCCACCCAGGCCAGGGAGGTGCGAATCCGAACGTCTCAGCAGGCTTCGGCTGAAGGCGGTCAGGAAAAGATTCTGACAGCGGATTTCAACGGGCTCGCGGGGCTTGACCTGGCCGCAACTGTGACAGTTCGGAGCCCAGCGGGTGATCCGAACAGCTATTGGACGCTCACACTTCAGAACCACGCCGATCTGCGCATCACGGATGTGCAGTTTCCTTTCATTGTTGTTTCGTATCGTCTGGCGGGTGAACCCAATAGCGAGGCAATCCTCCAGCCTTACTCCAATGGTCGCCTTTTCGCGGCGCCTAAGCCACAGGATCTTGAACCTGACAGCCCTCACGCCTGGCAATTTCGTCCGGAGAATGGAGACACCAGCCACTATCCGGGAAGCATGTTTGCCCAGTTCCTGGCCTATTACAACAACCGCGCGGGCGTCTACCTGGCGTGCCACGATACTTCGGGATCGATCAAACTCATCAAACCTGTCCATAGTGGTTCAGGCATTCGCCTTGGAATAGCGCATGTAGGGGATTGGCCAGCCAATGGGGAGCGAAGTCTGGGGTATGAAGTGGCGCTCCGGACTTTTACAGGTGACTGGTACGATGCAGCCGGGCTTTATCGTGATTGGAGTTTGAAGCAACATTGGGCTCAAAAACCACTCTATAAGCGAACGGACGTCCCCCACTGGCTCCTCGATTCACCGCCCCATATCATCGTGAGAATCCAGGGTCAGCTC
>DATGKJ010000121.1:0-2540 GCA_035294685.1 Terriglobia bacterium
CTCCGCGCGTATCGCCGGCGGGCTCATCCGCTGGGCGAGTTTACTGGCCCTATTCAAGAGGTTCTGGGCCAAGTCTCCGCGCATCCCGGTTTCTACGTTTCCGACGATCTGGAATCGCCTGCCACATTCGGGCTTCGGAAACCCGCCATCTTGCTGCCTGAGCGTTTCTTCGCGTTGCCGCCATCCATGCAGAAGGCCATTGCCTGCCACGAGTTGCTGCATGTTGCGCGGCGGGACTGGGCGTGGAACATCGCGGAAGAGTTCATCCTGGCTTTGCTCTGGTTTCATCCTGCCGTCTGGTGGGTGGTTCGAAACATTCGCCTCAGCCGCGAGCAAGCGGTGGATGCCGAGGTGGTCCGCCTGACGGAATCGCGGCGGGCCTATCTCGGCGCTTTGCTCGAAATGGCGCAGCGCGAGTCAACTCCGCGGAGCGTTCCCGCTCCGCTATTTTTGCGCGAAGGTCAACTCGCCCAGCGGGTGGCCTTGATGGTGAAGGAGGTTTCCATGTCGCGTCCCCGATTGATTGCAACTCTGCTCGCAGCCGCCGCAGCCCTCATGCTGACAGGATGGGCTTCCGCGCGGACATTTCCCTTGAAGACTTCGCCGCCTCCAGCAGGCTCCGGAGAAGCTGACATCGCCGCATTCGCCGGCTCTGCGGCTCTCAGCAATCAGGCTCATGAGCCGCATCAGGTGGATGTGAAGATACTGAAGAGAGTTCATATCGTCATGCCGCACTATCCGCCCTCCGCCAAGCGCGCGAAAATTCAGGGAACGGTGGTGCTCGAAATCACCGTGGACAGCAAAGGCGACGTGACGAATATCCGTGTCATCAGCGGGCCGGATGAACTGGTGAAGTCATCGGTGGGCGCCGTGAAGCAATGGCGCTATGCGCCCAGTCCGCTGCTGCCCGCGCGGACGAAAGTCACGATCAACTATACGCTGAAGGATGATCCCTCGCCGCAATCCGCCGCGCGCCCCGCGCCAGACCCCGAAGGCAACCCATCAGCCAATCTGGCAGACCACAAAGTTTATGAAATTGGCGGCAATGTGCGCGCGCCAAAGCCGGTTTATGCTCCTGACCCTCCTTATCCTCACCAGGCAAGCAAGGCCGGCCTCCAGGGCACAGTTGTAATGGCGGCGGTGGTTAATGCTGAAGGAAAAGTCGAGAGCGTGAAGGAAGTCTCGAAGCCCTTGGGAATGGGCATGGATGAAAGCGCCCTCAACACCATCCGAACCTGGACATTCCAGCCCGCCATGCGAAACGGCAAGCCGGTGCCAGTCAAAATCACCATTGAATGTACGTTCCGCTATTTCGGAAAGAAGAAACCAGACCCTGCTGCAACAAGCTGATGAAGACAGTCACTATCATTTGTAACTCTCAGTAAGTCGGAATATGGGGATTCTTCACTGCCGCCCAGAATGACAGGCGAACCTCAGCGTGAGAAGGCCGCGAATTTGAAATCAAGAATCGGAGTGTCAGGAACAAAGACCGCTGTTAGACTCGTATTGATAGCGCGAACGGTTGAAGGGAGTGCGGATGAACGAGTCAGCGGAAGCAGGCCGGCTTGCAACCTCAAAAACCGACGCAGCCCCAACTTCAACGCAAAGCGTGGCGGCGCGGGTCAAAGCGGCTGATTGGGAAGGAGTGTCGCGCGATCTCGACGCGCAGGGCAACGCGATCATTGAGAAGCTTCTTTCGGCGGATGAATGCCGCGCCCTGGCCAGTCTCTACACGAGGGACGATATCTTCCGCAGCCGCGTGGTGATGGAGCGGCACGGTTTTGGGCGCGGGGAGTACAAGTATTTCAGCTATCCCTTGCCCGGTCTCATTGCGGACCTTCGGACAGCGGCGTATCCGCGCCTGGTCCCGATCGCCAATCGCTGGAATGAAGCCATGGGCGTCGGGATTCGCTATCCGGAAAGGCATGCGGACTTTCTTGAACGTTGTCATCGGGCCGGTCAGACGAAGCCGACGCCGCTTCTGCTCCAGTATGGCGCCGGCGATTACAACTGCCTGCATCAGGACCTCTACGGCGAGCGCGTATTTCCGCTTCAACTCACCATTCTGTTGTCTGAACCTGGCAAGGACTTTACCGGCGGAGAATTCGTGATGACGGAGCAGCGGCCGCGCATGCAATCGCGCCCGATTGTTGTGCCGCTTCGCCAGGGCGATGCCGTTATTTTCGCGGTTCGTTACCGCCCGGTTGAGGGAACGCGCGGCGCCTACCGCGTCAATCTGCGGCACGGGGTGAGTTGCGTCCGGTCAGGACGCCGACATACCTTGGGCATCATTTTTCACGATGCCCAGTGAAAACGACTGAATGAGCGCGAAGGGCATCATCCTCTGTGGGGTGCGCGCCGTATCAACCTGACCTTCCGGAGAGCAGCATGACTTTGTGAAATGCCGGACTGCAAAGCAAGCGCAACACGCTTCACACCGTGAGTCTTTTTTTCTGCCTTGTTCTTCGCGGAGAAGCTATCACTCGAAAAGAATGGCGCGCCTGGAGGGACTCGAACCCCCGACCTACAGATTCGAAGTC
>DATGKJ010000122.1:0-14443 GCA_035294685.1 Terriglobia bacterium
GCTTTCCTGATGGCGCAGACCGAATATATGCCCATGATTCGTCGAGATGCATGCCCTGAACCGGTCGCCGTAGTCGAGAATCACTGTGGATCGGGTTGCGGCCAGATCGGGCGCCAGGGGATGCTTCAACGTCTTGGCATAAATGCCCAGCGGCTCGCCCAGAAACGAGCGAAGCAAGTCAAGATAGTGGATGCTGTGATAAAGAATCTCTACGCGTGGAATTCCTTGCATAAAGGTCCACAAATGCCAGGGCGTGTAGACGGTGACGCGCACTTCCAGGTCGTGCAGTTCGCCGATGGCGCCCTGCTCAATCAAGCTTCGAGCGGCAAGGACGTAAGGCGCATAACGAAGTTGAAAATTGACGGCGGCCCTTAGCTGCTTCCGCTGGCAAAGCTCGACGATTTGGCGCGCCTGGCTGAGGTCCATCCCCAAAGGTTTCTGAATCAGGACAGCGCGCTTTTCCGGCAGATGAGGGAGAATATCCAGAATTGCTGAGGCCGGAACGGCAATATCAAAGACGGCGTCCGGCGAGGCTTCTGCTATGGCGCTTTTGAGCGAGGCAAAAACCTGTTTCACCCCGAATTGTCGGGCAAGCGCCTGAGCGTTTTCTAGCTTCAGATCATAGATGCCGCCCACATGAAAGCCTGCCTTGCGGTAAGCAGGCAGGTGAGCGTCTCGAACGATCCCGCCCGCCCCTATCAGGACGATCGGTCGTAAGACTTTGGGCAGAAGCGGCTTCTGATTGACCTGAACTTGAGGCATAATAAGTCTCTTCTTCCAGTTGGGGAGGGCCCTCCTGGATTTTTGAGCGGCTCTGATAGTTAAACGCTTATTGAAACTCTTTTTCCGGCGTTTGCGGATGGAATGGACGACCTCGCAAGAGACCGCGTGAGTCAGGCCGTCGCCCTTGGCGCAAATTTAGCGATACTTCCCTGGGAATATGAATTTTACGAATAAAGAATAGCCTGTCAATGAGAAACTCGCATAAGAACTCTCAAAAGTATTACGTTCCGGCCCTGGAGAAAGGGCTCGATATTCTGGAGGCTCTTGCCTCTTCCCCCGTTCCGCAGTCGCTCTCCGAACTGGCGCATAGCATGAACCGCACCAGCAGCGAACTATTTCGCATGCTGAACGCCCTCGAGCAGAGGGGTTACATCGAGAGAGATCCTCTTTCCGGGAAATATGGGCTGACGCTCAGATTATACGAATTGGCGCATACGCATTCGCCAGTTGAAAAACTGCTCCGGGCCACCATGATTCCGATGCGCGCTCTGGCTGAGCGGGTCAAAGAATCCTGCCATATCAGCACCTTGGATAATAATCGCCTGGTGGTGCTTGCCCAGGCCGATAGTCCTGAAATCTTTCGTTTTTCAGTGGAAGTGGGCTCCAGATTCTCTCCCATCCACACCGCTTCCGGACGCTTGCTCCTCGCTTATCTCAGCGAAGAAGAGTTCCGGCGGTTTGCTGAAACTTCCGAGGAATATCGCAGACAAAGCCGTGCCGCGCGGAAGAAGCTTGTGGCCAGATTGGAGGAAATCCGACGAAAGGGCGTTTCGACCGCCCAAAATGAACCCGTCATTGGAGTGCGAAGCTACGCCGTCCTGGTTGGAAAGCCGGAAATTAATCTCACGGCGGCGGTCGCGGTGGCGTCGCTGGATATGCGCGGAAAGAAGAATAACTCTCAGCAGATTCTTGCCAGCTTGAAGGAGGCGGCCGCTGAAATCAATCGAAACATTGGCTTGAGGCTATGATTCAATCCAAATACTTTGAGGACTATGAGATCGGATCGGTGCGGGAAAGTCTGGGGCGAACGATTACGGAAACGGATATCGTCGTGCATGCCGGACAGAGCGGGGATTTCTACCCGCACCATATGGACGCCGAATGGTCGAAAACCCAGGAATTCAAGCAGCGAGTTGCGCATGGCACGTTGGTGTTTACGGTGGCTGTCGGGCTCTCCGCAGCGGAGGTCAACCCCGAAGCTTTCAGTTACGGCTACGACCGGCTGCGTTTCATCAGACCCGTTTTCATTGGCGATACCTTGCGCGCAAGAATTACATTGAAAGAGAAACGGGAATATCCCAAACGACCTGATTGTGGAATCGTCGTGGAGCTCGTTGAGGCGCTGAATCAACGACAGGAGACGGTCTTGGCCTGCGAGCATCTTCTCATGGTCAAGAAGCGTCCAAGCCAGGCCAGCCAGAAGTAGGGCCAAGGATTGCAGCTTGGCCTTTGGCCTGTGACTAATAGCGGTTGAGCGCTGTTATTCCCTCCCTTGTGGACGGGAACCAGAGTCAGAAGTGGGTTATTGGGGCGCCTGTCAGGACGAGATAAACAAAAGCCCTTATCGCAAAAATAATAAAAAAGTTGTTGACAACTCGATTATCTTTCGATATGGTTCCTTTTCGTGCTTAAGGGAGGGTTGGTTTCCCTCAAATGAGCTATATGAAGAGTTATATGATGCCCGATATAATTAGGGTTTATTTAATGAAATTTTGCGGCCTTTTTATGCCCAAAGTTTTTTCAAAAAGTAGTTGACAAGAGAAAAAGCTTTCTCCTATATTGAATGGGTCTTTGTAAGGCAGGCATTATCTTGATTATTTTGAGAAACCCGGGTGAGGAGTGACTAGCTCCTGACCTTAAGCAAAAGGAGTTAACCACATGTCGATGAAATCTCGGATTACCCTATTCCTCCTCCTGCTGGGGATCGTGGGTGCGGCTCCCATTTTTGCGGGTTCGGCCGCTATTGGAACGGTGGCTGGCAGTTTGAACGCGACGGTAAGCGGGCAAACGCTACTTCCCAATAGCACGATTTTTAGTGGCGATCCATTGCAGGTGAAGGATGGGGCGGCCGTCATTGCTTTAGAGAACGGTAGCCGTATCACTCTCGGCAGCGAGACACAAGCTCGCTTCTTTAAGGAAGCAAGCGGAGTATCCATTGCCCTCGCCAAGGGGAATGTTGCGATGTTTCACCCGGCCAAAGGATCAGGGCTTGCGGTGAACGTCGAGGACTGGACGATCACCCCCGGAAAAGGCTACAAGACCGTGGGTGAGGTTGCCATGCTGAACGGCGCAGTGCTTGTGACGGCTAAAGAAGGTTCCTTGGACGTCGCGGGCCATGGCCGCACCTTGAAAGTCGCCCAAGGGAAGACTATGACTTTGCTTCCCAAGAATGCCGCTTCGCCTCAGGCTGGAACTTCTCAGAAACTGGTGGGGGGCAGCACAGCGCTTGAGGGAGCAACGCTTGCCGCTGCAGGTGTAGGCGCTGTTCTGGCTGGCATTGGGATGTCTCGCGCTGGCGATGCCAGGGACGCTGCCAACGCGGCTAACAGTCAGGCTGCTGCTGCAACCTCGGCCGCCAACGCTGCAACGTCGGCTGCAACGGCCGCCGGCAATGCCGCCAACGCTGCGGGTTGCGCGTTGAACACACAGGCTAATGCGGCTGGTCAGCCTAGCCCGTACACCCCGCCTGATGGCTTCACCTGCCCGTAGTTCTGCGGCAGGCTTGAGCGCGGTGCGAGGATCCTTGCTCTGAACTTAGGCAGAGGAAAAGCAGTAGGAAGATTATCAAAAAAGTAATACTATACGAAAGGCGGTGACCGGCCACAGGTTGCCGCCTTTTTTGTTTTTATGACTCAATCGCGTGGGGAAGAAAGAACCAGTTTCAGCAGACGCTTTGATCCTACCCGGAAAGCGACTTCCTCTCCATGCTCGCGCGGATCAAAAGTCCATACAGGGTCGGTGATTCGCTGCCAGCAAAGCTCGCCTGAAGAATTCAAATCAGCAAGATGGACGGCCCCCTCCTTGATTTTGCGTTGAGCCTCAGCGTTCGACTCCGCAAGGCCTAATTCCGTAAGCAGGCGGAAAAGCTTGCGAGGCTCACTTAGTTCAATCTGCTGAGTAGGGAGAACCTCCGGCAAGGCTTTATCCCGGAATTGAGCTTCGAAATCCTTCTGGGCCTGACTTGCAGCCGCCGGGCTGTGGAAATCCGCCACCAGCCGCCGAGCCAGATCCTTTTTAACCTGGAGTGGATGCATATTTCCGGCTTCGACAGACTGCCTGAGCGCCGTGATTTCCTGCGCAGTCAGATCGGTGAGCAACGTGTAGTAGCGCCACATCAACGCATCCGAAATCGACATGATTTTGCCGAACATCGTTGCCGGAGGTTCCTGGATGCCCACATAGTTGTCAAGCGACTTGGACATCTTCTGCACGCCGTCCAACCCCTCGAGAATCGGCATGGTCATGATGACCTGAGGGCGCTGGCCGTACTCCGGCTGAAGGGAACGCCCCACCAACAGGTTGAATTTCTGATCTGTGCCGCCCAGTTCCACATCAGCGTTCAAGGCCACCGAATCATATCCCTGTGTGAGCGGGTAGAGCAGTTCGTGGATGGCGATGGGCCGTTGTTCCTTCATGCGCTTCGCAAAGTCATCGCGCTCGAGCATTCGCGCTACGGTGTATTTCGAGCACAGGGTGATCCAGTCCCGCCCGCTGAGCTTCTCCAGCCAGCGGCTGTTAAAGTCCACCACCGTCTTCGCGGGGTCAAGAATCTTGAACACCTGCGCCTTGTAAGTCTCGGCGTTGGCGCGCACTTCCTCCGGTGTCATGGGCTTGCGCGTGACTGATCTTCCCGAGGGGTCGCCAATCATGCCCGTGAAATCACCAATCAGGAAGATGACAGTATGACCGAGATCCTGAAAGTGCTTCAGCTTGCGGATCACGACGGTATGCCCCAGGTGGATGTCTGGCGCTGTAGGGTCAAACCCGGCCTTTACGCGAAGCGGCTTGCCACTCGCGGCGGAACGTTCGAGCAGTTCTCGCAGCTCTTCCACCCGAATCGTCTCTTCCGCCCCTTTAGTGAGGTATGCGAGTTGTTCATCAAGAGTCATAAAAAAGCTATCAGCGATCAGCTTTCAGCTATTGAGGATTAACAAATCATCGTGACAACCTTTGCTTTAGCGCTGGTATTCTAACTGGCGTACCACCCCTTATTCCGCCCCTTACCAAGGAGGGGAATAAGGGGTGTTGCGACTAGCGCCTCTTCAGAAAGAATGTCACGACAATTAGTAATCCTCTTCATTCTTCGTTGAAATCGATGCCTCAGTTGCCATCCTTTTTCATCAGCACACGGCGGCCCTGAATCCGGATTTGATCTTCGACCAGTAATTTGACCGCTTCAGGATAAATCCGGTGCTCCTGTTCCAGGATGCGCGCCGAAAGTGTTTCCACGGTATCTTCATCCAGGACGGGCACAGCCGCTTGAAGCACAATGGGGCCTGAATCGACGCCCTCATTGACGATGTGGACAGTGCAACCTGTCCACTTGACGCCATGCTCCAGGGCCTGTTTCTGCGCATCCATGCCAGGAAATGCGGGCAGCAGGGAAGGATGAATGTTCAGAATACGATTGGGAAACCGCTTCACAAAATCAGGGCTCAGAACTCGCATGAACCCTGCCAGGCAGATCAAATCGGTCTGAAGGCTTTCCAGGGCTTCCAGGAGTTCTCCTTCAAAATCCTCGCGCGTACGCCCTTGAGATGAGATGCACCGGGCATTCAATCCCATTTCTCTGGCCAGTTCGAGTCCGCGCGCTTTAGTGCGATTGCTGATCACGGCAACAATGCGCGCGGGGATTTTGCCCGAGGCAACATTCCGGGCAATCGCCTCGAAATTGGAGCCGCGCCCGGAAATCAGAATGCCGAGGTTTTTCATATTCGCCAGCCCAGGGGCGTCGCCTATTGGACCGCCAGGTTCACGGTTGTGCTGCGGCTTGTGCCCGTTTGGCCCGATGAGCTTTGTGAGGGGCTGAACGATCCACTGATGGTGATCGTATACACCCCGGAGGGCGAGCCGGTGGGTGCAGGGTTGCTTCCCGTGAATCCGTAATAGCCCAGATTGCACCCAGCCAGCAACAACGCCAGCAGCAGAAGCGCGCCCAGCGCCAGCCATGCCCGCTTGGGTCCTCGTAGCCAGACGGCCAGAATCAGGCTCAGCAACAGAACCGCAAGCAGCAACCCAAAGCTTAGTTCACTGCCGGGATGCTGTGGCGGAGGGTTGCGGCGCCCCCTGATTGGAGCGACGAGACCCTTGGAATGCGCTGTTGTCGTAACGGTTAAGCTCGCGGTAGCGGTCGAGCTTCCATTGAGGGTCACGGATTGCGGTGAAAAAGAGCAACTCGCGGCCGCCGGGAGGCCAGAACTGCAACTCAGCGAAACCGCCTGATTAAAGCCATTGACAGGCGTCAATGTCACGGTGTAGGTCGCGGACTGCCCCGCTGTAACTGTGTCCAGAGAGGGTGAGGCCGAAAGGGAAAAGTCCTGAAACTTAATGCTGGCATCAAGCGTTGCGGATTGATTGCCGCTGGTGCCGGTGACGGTGAAATTCAGCGGGTTGCTGGTGCTTCCGGAAAGGCCGCTTACCGTCATTGTCGTGCTCTGTCCGGGCGTGATCGAGGTGGGATTGAAAGAGCAGGTCGTTCCACTCGCGCAACTGAAACTGATCTGGCTGTTAAACGAAGAAAGAAGCGCCGAAGCGGCAATGGTGAGCGTCGTCGAAGTCGCGCCGATAATCGGGGTGCTGGAAGGGCCTGACGAGGAGAGCGAAAAGTCCGCAACCGCATCGCCATTCAGGTTAACGACAGGCGGAGTTTTCTCGTTATCTGTGAGGCTGAGCGCCCCTTTGTTGCTGTCGGTGGTGGAACTACTCGAGCTGCTCGAACTCGAAGCGCCCGTAGTTTGCGTGGGGCTGTAGGTGACGCTGATCGTGCAGCTCTGGGAAGGAGACAGTGTTGCCGGACAATTATTCGTCTCGGCAAAAGCGCCGGAAATTGTAATTTTTGTGATGGTCAGATCAGCGCTGCCGGTATTGGTAAGCGTCACCGTCTGGGGCGCGCTGGTGGTGCCCACCAACTGATTATTGAAATTAAGCGTGGACGGCGAAAAAGTAGCCACAGGCGCGGGAGTGGCTCCCGTGCCGCTAAGGCTCACTTGTTGGGGGCTTCCGGCAGCGTTGTCGGTGATCGAAAGATTGCCGGTGACGGTCGTCGTGTCTGTGGGTGTGAAAGTGACGCCGATGGTGCATTGCCCGCCACCCGCAGCAACGGTGTTCCCGCAATTGTTGGATTGCACGTTGAAATTGGCGCTGGTTGAGACGTTTGAAATGCTCAGAGGCGCGCTGCCCACATTGGTCAAAGTCACCGTCTGCGGCGAACTGGCCACATTGAGCCCCTGATTGCCAAAATCAATTTTCTGCGGGTTCAGCGCCACGGCGGGGCTATTTTGCGGGCTGATTTTCGCCACAAAGCCGTTGCCGGAAATACCTGAACTTGCATAAGCAGGCTGAAAGGCGCCGGCCACAGCGGGAAAATTCGATGAAGCTGTTGACCCGACCACATAGGCATTTCCCGAGGAGTCCACGGCGATAGCCTGGCCATAGTCGGGACCGCTGCCGCCCAGATAAGTGGAATAGACCAGGCCGCTGCCCTGAGGATTGAGCGCGGCCACAAACGCATTGGAACAGGGAGAACCGCACGCGCCTTCGCCTAGGGTGGCCTGTGTGGGAGTTTGTGTGGGGAAATTGGTGGAGGCGGTTGAGCCGATCACGTAAGCATTCCCCGCGCTGTCCACCCCAATCCCGTTCCCTTGATCCACGTCGCTGCCGCCAAGGTAGGTGGAATAAACCAATTGGGAGCCTGCGGCGTTCACTTGCGCGATAAAAGCATCCGTGTTGCCGCCTGGTGTAGTCTGGTAAGCGCCGCTGGTGGTGGGGAAATTGGGGGACTGAGTCGAACCTGTAATAAAGACATTGCCCCCGGCGTTCAATGTTAAACCGAGGCCTCGATCATCCCCGCTCCCGCCAAGATAAGTTGAAAAGACCAGTTGCGATCCGGCGCCATTCAGTTTAGCGACAAAGGCATCCGCGCCGCCGTTATTGGCTGATTGAAGCGGATTTTTGGTGGGGAAATTCGTGGAAAACGTAAACCCTGTCACGTAAGCTTCGCCTGCGCTATCGACAGCGATGGCTTGGCCGGAATCGGAAGTCGAGCCGCCCAGGAATGTGGAGTAGAGCAACGTGGCTCCTGCCGGGTCAAGCTTGGTAACGAAAGCGTCGGAGCCGCCCCCCAATGTGCCTTGTATGGCATTGGCAACCGGGAAGTTGGCGGATTGGGTTGATCCCGTGATGTAGGCATTCCCTCCCGAGTCCACGGCGATGCCTTGCCCGAAATCTCCGCCGCTTCCCCCCAGGTATGTGGAGTAGCCAAGAGCAGATCCTCCGGAGTTCAGCTTCAGAGCGAAGGCTTCGGAATTCCCGTTCCCTTGATAAGTTGTGGAGAACGCCTTGGAGGTGGTGGGGAAGTTCGGTGAGGAAGTATAGCCGGTCACATAAGCATTTCCAGAGGAATCGATGGCGATGCTCGTTCCCTTATCAAAACTGCTTCCACCGATATAGGTGGAATAAACCAGCGAGCCTCCGGATGGGTTCAGCTCAGTCACGAAAACATCGGAACCGCCTCCAGTCGCCTTCTGCTCTGGATTGGAAGTCGGGAAATTCGACGAAGTGGTCCCACCGGTGATGAAAGCATTGCCTGAGCCGTCAATTGCAATGCCTGTCGCGCTGTCGCTGCCGCTGCCGCCAAGATAGGTGGAGTACACCAGGGTCGGATCAATGATCAAATTTTTGCGGTGATTGTAAGGCCCTACCAGAATCCTAATATCACCATTCTTTTCAATAATATATCGGCTTTTGACGGATTGCCGGCGGGTCTGCTTTCCAGCGCCTATCGTTTGATAGGCGACAGGCTTCAGATAGCGGAATTCCCCGCCTAAAGCGTCTACCAGAAGGTTTCCCTGCGAATCGAGTCGCAACGGAACTGCGTCGCTCGGACCTTTGATATGGAAGCAGATGCGTTCAGGATTGGCGCCCGGAGAGATCGTAAAGTCGTATTCCAGTTGTTGCGGGTTGCCGTAGTACGTCAGGTCAATCCCTGGGTAGATATGCTGGTAGCGAACCTCGGCATAGTGGGGGATACCGGATCGCCAGAGTCGCGGATTGCTGCCAATGAAATAATTGCTCTTGCCCGGAAGCTCATCGAGCCCAGCCACTCGAACTTTTTGGCTTTGTCCGCGCAATTCCATGTGCAGCCAGGAGGAAACGGCTTCCGGATGGAAAGATGATGATGACGGACCCTGGTTGGGGGCCAAGAAAGACAGAGTCGCGCCACTCGATGTCAGGAAAAGCGTGTAATGGGGGCCGTGGGCGAGGAATTTCACACTCGCGTCAGTCTGGCCCTGATTCGGTTCAAAGCTTAAAGGTAATCGTGCAAACAGGTTCTGCGGATGCGCATGCGAAGCTGCAACTACGCTGTGCGCTGGAAGGGAGGCTTTCTTAATGCACTTTTCGGCATGAGATAAGGCCGCGGAGCTTCCCTGACAGAAGCTTGTGCCCGCGAAGAGAATGGATGCCATCAACAAGAGACCGGCGAGCGAAGCTGCGGTTCTACAATCTTGAAAAACTCCGCCTTTGCGTAGCCTTGAAAAATCCTGCCTACCCAAATTGAGCATCAATGAGCCCTCTCCTCACCCCAATGCCTCACCGGCTTTTCGTGTTGTGGCGGCGATTCCATGAGCGCCGAAAACTGTTGAGAATTCAAGATCAGGTCACAGACGCCGTCCACCAGAAAAAGCAATCGCCAAACCGTCCAAACTTTAATTTAGCCTAGTTTACTAGTCATAGTCTTTTCATTGCACAGGGGAAATACTTGCAGGGCGCGCATTCCCATACGCCCCTGCGCTCCTGGTCCGTAACGATCTGAGGCCCGCGGGGTCTATTCTCCGCAGAACAGGCTGTCAGTCTTTTTCAGCGACCCGCTAAAGGAAGACGACCGATTGAACGCCGGAAATCTCGAACCGCTTTCGACACCGTGGATTCTTGCACTGCACGAGGTCATCGCGCCGCAGCATGTAGGATCGCGCCTTGGTAAACCGGAGACGATCCTGCTCATCCACCGCGCCCCGAAGCGCCTTTTTCTTTTTTCGCACCAGCCAGCGGATTTCGTACATTTCGGTCTGATGGCAGTGGAGACAGGAAAGGGTCATGGGTTTCCGCGTTTCACTCTCCTCAAAGAAATCTCGTTCTTCCATAAACTTTTCATTTTATCCTCAAATAGCCGGGAACTCCAAGGAGTTCATCGCGCTAATGATTGAGCGCGCTGGCGCAGCCCTTCTGACACCCGCCATGCGGAAGGCGGATGTAAAAGCCGAACCCTGTCCGTGCCATACTTGTATGGCGAGGTAGTCATGCTGCTTGGCGTGGCTGGAGCGGAACCTGGAATCCGTGAGTTGGTAATTGGAGGAACTCCATACGTTGTGCTATACCGTGTTCGCGGCAGGAAAGTTATCATTCAAACGATTTGGCGCAGGTCTCTACAGAAAGAACCATGAGACAGCAATTGATCCAACATGCTTGATAGGGGCGTACGCATCGCAAAAAAACGATGCAAGCGTCACCGGCGGGAAATATGCGCAAGTGGAGTAACAGACTTCATGCACCCTGACGCTCTACTCTGAACCCACCACTCGCCGATAAACGTAGCGGATCTCCTGCTGGACCTCATGCATGCGACGGGCAAGGCTCTGCTGTCTATCTTCGAGCAGCCCCCAGCGGCGGGCTAATTCCTCGACCAGCGCGGCGTGGCCGACGTGTTCTGGAAGCCCGGGCGCAGACTTGCCGGTGACCATTCGGATAGCGTGATCCACTGAACGCAGAAAGCGAGCTCCGGCGTTGAGCGTTGCGGCATCCTCAGACCGCAGGATGCCGAGCGACGCCAGCATCCTGATCTGCTCCGGAGTATTCGAGGCTGGCGGAAGGTTCACGCGGCGTCGCAACCGCAGATAGGAGAGGGCGTAATCAATATCGTAGTAGCCGCCCGGAGCAGACTTGGGATCGGTGGGAGAAGAAGCGAGTTCTCTTTCCAGCCGGCGGCGCATCTGCTGAAGGTCGCTCTCAAGATCGGGAAAAGAACTGAAGCGGCTCAGAATCCGTTGCAGAGCATGCTCGGCCACCACCTGGCCAAACGCTGTATTGCCGGCCACCGGCGAAATCTTCAAATAGGTCAAGCCTTCCCAAACCTTGGCAGTCTCATCCAGATAATCCAATAGGTTGCCTTCGGTCACCACCAATTCCCCCTCCTGGCCAAGGGGCCGCAGCCGCGTATCGACGGCAAAGAGGGCGCCGTCGCTGGTATAGCTTGAAAGCACTTCGATAACCTTTTCGGCGCGGCGCGCCCAGAACTCAATATCCTGCTCGCTTGTTCCGGAAGGCACCACAAAAATAAGATCGGCGTCTGACGCCAGATCAAACTCCAGCAGCCCCAATCTTCCGAGGCCCAGAATGGCAAACGGCATGGAGGCGAGCGCCTGGGCCGGATCGGAGGCGCTGGAGAGCGGCCTGCAGACCATGTGGCAAGCGGTTGAGATCAGGCGAATGCCCAACGCGGACCAGTTTTTCAGGGCACTGAAAATGGAATCCATCGCCGCCCAATCGCGGCTGCTGAGGACCAATTTCTGCGCCCGATAATGGCGTCTCAAAAGCGCCATAAGCTGGCGGATGTCCCAGCCGGAATCGAGCATCCAGAGAAAAGGAGACGTCCCGGCGCGCCAGGCTGAAACCATATCGTCGCCTGGCGCACCTTCCAGTTGAATGTGCAACTGGTCAGGATGAGGGTCGGCTGGAGGCGTGGCAGCGGAATCCAGAGCGAGCATGTCCTCCGGGTGATGAATGAGCAATTCGGCCAGATAATCGCTGGCGCTGATCAGTTCCAGCGCCAGGCGCAACTGTTCAGGGTGTTGCTCGGCCAACTCGAACCGCTCCGAAGAGCTGAAGAGATTGCTTAGAAAACGCGTCGCGTTCTTCTGCGCCCGCTCCGGCACGGAAGCCTGCTGAACGCACTCGGCGAGGCCGGGGGACTGCGCGGAAAGAAAGCTCACAGCCTCTTTGTAGGAAAGGGCCACGCGATCCTCGAGGAGCGGCAGGGGGGCTTTCAGAGCGTAAACTTCGCCCGAAGGTTGTCTTGCGGCGCGGGGATGGATCACCTTCTGATAAATTTCATCGACACGTTTGAAAGTCTCTTGCAATTGCGCGGTAAGAACTGCGCCCGGGTGCAGAGGCTCCGCCGCATCGTTGGAGCGCGTTGCCCATGCCCGGCCCTCCAGACCCACGCGGCGGGCCAGCCTGTCGAGCGCTTCGGGGTCCGCAGGCAGGCGATGCGTCTGCTGACCTCGGTCGAGCTGGATGAGGTGTTCCACCTTGCGCAGGAACTCGTAAGCGCCGGTCAGCGCGGCGTAATCCCGATCCGAGAGCCAGCCTTTATCATTCAATTTGCGCAGCGCCAGCAGCGTGCCGCCCGAACGCACCCAGGGATCGTGGCCGCCGTGCAGGCGTTGAAGGCACTGGGTCAGAAACTCAATATCCCGAATTCCGCCGTGATGGCGCTTCACGTCAATGCCGCCCGCTCGCGCCTCTTTGAGTTTGCGGGAGAGGCGCTCGCGCGTGAACAGCACCGTTTCAATCGCTTCAAAGTCCATCGGCGAGCTGTAAATGTAGGGCTCAACGCCGCGCAGGAATTCGCGCGTAAGTCTTTCATCGCCCGCGGAATGCCGGGCTTTAATCAGCATCTGCAATTCCCAGTCGCGCGCGCGATGCTCGTAATATTCCAGGGCCGACCGCAGCGAAATCGTCATATCGCCCTGATCCCCTTCGGGCCTTAAACGTAAATCTACGCGGAACACCTGACCGTAGGGCGTGCTCTGCGTGATGGTCCGCGTGATGGCGTTGGCCAGACGAACGAAATATTCCTTATTCGAGATGATCGAATCCGGCTCGTTGCCGCCGGAGGTTTCGCCGTCGTGGGAATAGAGGAAAAGCAGGTCGATATCCGAACTGTAATTCAGCTCGTTTCCGCCCATCTTTCCCAGCGAGATCACGCTGAACTCGCTGCGCGCGATACGGCCCTGCGCGTCGCGGTATTGTGGCTCCCCATAGCGCTTGCGCAGTTCCTGATCGCAATAAATCAGCGCGTTGGTAACGATCACATCCGCCAGTTCGGAAAGCTCCAGCGTGGTTTCAGCCAGGGTGCTCATGCCCAGCACGTCTTTCAGGGCAATACGCAGATAAATCCGGCGCTTGAACTGCCCCAATTGCGCGGAAAGCCACGGATTCGGCGCGGCGGTGGAGAACCGGGCATAATCCTGCATGACATCCTCTTTGGACCGAAGCTTGGTAAAATTCTTGTCGCGGGCGAATTGAATGGGCAGGTGAGGCTCGGCGAGAAACGTTTCGGCCAGAAAACCACTGTACCCGAAAATGGCGATCAGATAAGTCAGCGCCGAAGGGTATCGCGCAAGGTCAGCCAGAATATCGGTCGGGGCCTTGCTGGCGTAACGCTCCAGCAGGTTCAGCGCGCCATCCGGGTCTGGAGATTGGGCGAGCAGGGAAGCGAGCGGATAGCGCAAAGAAGTCGGCAACAGCTTCTCGAGCTGGGCAAGGTTTGCTTCCGCTCGGGCGGCATCCTGAAAGGCGATAGTCGTGAACGCAGGCGGCATCGTAAAGGATTATACCTTGGATAGAAACCGCTTAAAGGAGCGAAACTTTTCAGACGGATTTTTTCACCGTTGTGATAACCTTGATTAAAACCTGATGCATCTATTGAGAGTGGCAAAGCATGGTGACGAGGCTTTTTCGATGGCGCGTTCCCGTCAGTGATTCTCCGTGCCGGGGACGGCGTCGCTACAGCCTGCGTTGCCACGGTAATTTGTAAGCCTCAATAGTTAAAGGAACATGGAGGAGGAGTCCTGGAATTCCTCAAATGATTCTTTTTTCACGCGGAGGGTGAAATGAAGACCAAGCCTCGCATCCTTCTGATCCAGCCCACGACGGTTCACCTTGACCGGACACCCCATAAGACGCGGCGGCGGCTGATTATCGGGCTGATGCTGCCCCTGATGGCGGGCCTCACGCCGCCTGAATACGACGTGACGCTCTGCGATGAGCGCCTGGAAGATGTGGATTTTGACGCCGGCTGGGATCTGGTCGGGATGACGACGACCATCGGCGCTTCTCTGCGCGCCTACCAACTTGGCGATGAGTTTCGCAAGCGTGGAATCCCCGTCGTGATGGGAGGATTCCATGCCACGCTTCAGACGGAAGAAGCATTGAAGCACGCAGACGCCGTGGTGCAGGGTGAATCGGATTACGTCTGGCCCCAGCTTCTTCAGGACTGGCGCGATGGGAAACTCAAGCGCGTCTATAAAGCGGACAAGCTGCATGACCTTAAGGGTCTGCCGCGGCCGCGCCACGAGTTGTTGAAATTGAAGCGCTATCTCTTCAAGGCTTTGCCTGTTCAGGCCACGCGCGGCTGTCCCTATCGCTGCTCGTTCTGCGAGAT
>DATGKJ010000123.1:0-10865 GCA_035294685.1 Terriglobia bacterium
GAAACTCAGCGCCGTCTGGTATCTTCCTTTCGGCCCCGCGCGCCATTTTCTATCCACGGTGAATCCTGCCGTGGGGCGGATCATTGGAGGCTGGTCAGTCAGCGCGCAAGCTCGATCGCAGCAGGGTATGCCCATGCAATTCCCGAACGGGGCTGCGCCGGCGGGAGGCCCCGAAAGCATTTCCAATCAATCGATCAACCGCTGGTTCAACACCTGCACGCTCCTGCCCTCCGGTCAGACGCAGAATTGTCTCTCGGGTGAAAAGCCGGCTTGGACTATCCGCCAGCCGTTTCAACTTCAGACGTGGTCTCCCTACTTGAACAACGTCCGCAAACCGGGGATCGACAACCTCGATCTGGCTGTAGCCAAAGAGACGCAGATCAAAGAGCGCTATAACCTGACGTTCCGCGCCGATTTCATTAATGCCACCAATACAACTCAATGGTTCAACGGGCCGGACATCAACATTAACGACCGGGCTTTCGGGAGGATTGCCGATTTTACGACCCCGACGAACGACGCCCGCGTGATCATGCTCTCGCTGCGGTTTCAATTCTAGCAAGTTGCTGAAAAATGTTTAGAAATCGTCACATTCCGGGCCCCTTCGCTTGTCATCCCTGAGCACGGCGAAGAATCCCTCTATTTCGCTCTCCAGAAACCTCACATAAGTTGTTGATTCTGCGTAGAGGCAAACAGAAGTTTCTGGCACTATGGACCCGCCAACCGGCGGGCGGACACTCAGAATAAACTCCGCGAGGAATCTCGCTCTGTAAATAGAGGACTTGCGAGACTCCTCGTCGCCTGCGGCTCCTCAGAATGACAGGCTGCGAGAATTTCTCAGTAACCGGCATCAGATCAGTCATTCTGAGCGATAGCGAAGAATCCCTGTATTATGCCCCCTGGAAAATTCTGCGTGACATGCGGGTGCTGATTCACCACGCGCCGCCGCGAACGATCAGCAAGTAGCGCATACCCCGTGACCCACCGAACTCGACGCATTATAATACGCGCCATGCGTCATTTTGCCTGCTTATGTATCTGTCTGTTCTTCTGCCTGAGCCTCTCCATATCTGCCCAGGGGCCTCCCCCCACCGTGACGGTGCTTCGCGCTGCGCATGTGCTGGACGTGCGCACCGGGCAGATCGTGACGCCGGGCTTGGTCGTCGTGCGCGGCGAGCGCATTGTGGCCGTCGGCAGCAACCCACCCACGCCGACCGGGGCGCGCGTGATCGATCTGCCAGGGTTAACGCTTTTGCCCGGCCTGATCGATGTTCACGTACACTTGTTTCTGCATCCTGGCCGCGCCGAGGATATGCAGACGGTGCGGGAATCGGCCGCGCAGCGCACGGTGCAGGCGGCGCTGGCGGCCAAAGCAGACCTCTGGGCCGGCTTCACCGCCGAGCGCGACATGGGCACCGAAGGAGTGGGTTCAGCCTCGACCGCAATCCGTGACGCTATCAACGCCGGCGAGATTCCCGGGCCGCGGCTTTGGGTTTCAGCCAACGCCATCTCGATCCTCGGTGGCCATGAGGACGCCCTGGGATTTAACCCCGCCATCCTGATTCCCGCCAACGCTGATCTGGTCAACAACACCGACGAACTGATTCGCACCATCCGTCAGCAGATTAAGGAAGGGGCTGATTTCATCAAGATTTACGAGACCGGCGAAGATCAATTTATCGACGGACATTTCTTCACTCCATACCAATTCACAGAAGCGCAACTGGCCGCGGCAGTGCAGGAGGCTGCGCGAGTCCGTAAACAGGTGGCAGTGCACGTCATGGGCGAGCCCGGAGCGCTCTATGCGGCTCAGGCAGGGGTGATGTCGCTCGATCATGCCGTCGAGCTTAGCCCGCAGACAATGCAGATTATGCGCGCCAAAGGCATCCCCGCTGTGCCCACGTTCACGATTTTCCAGTACTTTGCCGAACATGGCCCGCCTGCCGAGCGCGCCTTCAATCAGAAATTCTTGGACTACAAGATTCAGCAATTCCGCAAACAGATCGCCGCCGGCATCCCTTTCGCAGCAGGCTCGGATGTCGGCCCCTTCCCGCACGGCACACAAGCTGAAGAATACGTTCTGATGGTGCGCTATGGACTCACGCCCTTGCGCGCGATTCAAGCCGGGACCCTTGAAGGAGCGCGGTTGTTAGGCGCGGCCAATTATCTGGGCCAACTCGCTCCCGGCTATGCCGCTGATATTATCGGCGTGCCCGGTGACCCGCTGCGCGATATTTCGGCGCTCCAGCACGCGCGCTTCGTCATGAAAGCGGGCGAAGTCTACCGCCTGCCCAGCCAGCCGAACTGGCTCAAAACCTACTGGGCAATGTGGTTTAACCAGCCAGAGTAAAACTCGGCGGTTAGCCCGAATCTCGATTTTGCAATCGGTAGGGTCTTTCATTGCGACGGTAGTCCATGGTCAGCCCCAATGCCGGGTGATCGCTGCTACCGGCCTGCGCATGCCAGCCGTTTAACAGAAAACAACTGCCGTTTTCTTACGGTTGCTGACCCCGTACCCGTCTGAGAGGGAGCTTCTCCCGGGAGATAATGCGGCGGAGGATCAATGAGTTCTGATCAAAGAATTTCCAGGCGGCGGTTCCTTCAGTCATCCATTGCAGGCGGCATTGCCGCGAACATGGCTTCAGGCGGGGACGCCACAGGAGAGCGCAATCCAGCCGCGCTGCCCGGGACTCAAGGCTTGGAGTTAAAAGTAATCGGTGACCCTCGGCAGGGCTACGGCGTCACCATCCTGTTCAGGGGCCAGCCGATCGCCCGACACAACGACGGCGGAGAGTTTTCAGCAGTCTTCCAGAACGGCGAACGCAGTCTGGAAGACCGGACGGTGAATTGGAAGGCCAGGGCGTGGACAGGCCATGCAACCAGTGTATCTCTGAGAGGCGAGTGCGAACTTCCGAACCTGAACGCCACGGTTTTTGCGCAGATCGATTATGACGTGGTCGCGCCGAACGTTGTGCGCAAACGATTCCGGTTCCACCAGGCCGATATGTATATGCTCTTTTACCAGGTCAGTCACCGCCTTGAACCTGTGAAGCCTCCGGCGAAGTTCTGGAGCTTTAACCAGACAGACTGCCAGGGCGGCGCTCTGCATGAGTATTTCCCGGCGGCGGGCTTCCGCACTCTGACGGGTCTCACGGTCGGCCTGCTCACGGACTGCGGATATCGCAACGGCTGGAGCCGGATAATTCGCCGTGACGGGAAGCCCGTGAAACCCGCCCCGGACCGCATTCCTGACGTGAATCTCAATGTGGTCTGCCGGCCTGACGAACGGGCCAAAAGGCGTTTCTACGCGCAGCAAACGTTCGGCGAGATCCTGGCGCGAAGCGAAGACCCGCAGGATAGCGAGAGCGTCGATCTGCCTCCCGCTTCCTCGTGGGTAAAGCGAGGCAACGCGACTGTGGAAGAGCAGGAGGGATCTATTATCGTCTCAACCCACGGTTCCGGCGGCGGAGTGATGATGCCTTTTGCCGCCCGCGACGGTGAAATCTACTCCCTTCACGTGCAGTATCGTTCGCCGCAGCCTTTTGCGCTTCAGGTGTGGGATGTTGATGACGAAATGCGGCCCATCAAGAACCTCATGCAATATAATGATCGCGTGCCTGAATCCCCTTCCGAATGGTCCGAATTCCGAACCACCTTTTTCTTTTATTCATTGCGCGGACGCGGTGGAGCGCTGCTCATCTCAATGCCACAGACGGAACAAGCCATAGGCCAGAAGACGCCGGGCCAGCCGGAGCGAATCGATCTTCGGACTCTTGAAGTGCGCCGGTTGCGCACTCACACTGAACCTTACCATCGTCTTGAAATGGATCGCCCAGATACGAAAACGACGTTCATCTTCGTGGACGAGAACACACCAGATACGCTTCGCGGCTATCGGCTCGCAAGCCAACTTCACCTTGCTGAGGCATTAGGTTTTGAGGGAAGCGAAACGGAAAAAATCCTTTATGCAGACGTCATGATGCTCTCATGGAGAGCGGGGCCGGAATATGACCGCCCCATGCTGGCTCCAAGCATCTGGTATTCGGCGGCGGGCGAGATGTACCTGCGCGACAGCTTTTTCGCCCTGAATGGCATCCACAATCGGGAACTCAACGAGGGAGTATTCAACCTCTGGGCCGCCAATCAAGGCTCCGATGGCGCGATTAACACGCTCGTTGAGCCTAACATGGCGAATCTCGAACGCAAGTCCAACGATTCAACTCCCTTGTGGCTGATGTGGGCGCTCCAGAACCGGCGACGCTTCGGCTCCAGACTCCCGATGGAAAAAGTGAGGAAGGCGGCGGAATATTGCCTTCGCACCTACGACCGCAACCATAACGGCCTCTGCTGGGCGCAGTTTGTGATGGGGCAGCTCGACGTGATCAGCTACCCCCAGGGTACTTCGGATATTTGCGAGAATCAGGGCATGCTGGCCGTAACGCTGCGCGTGATCAAGGAACTGGAGATTCCCGGGGTCAGCGAGGGGATTTCAGATGATTACATCGCCGAGGTGGAACGCAACTACCGCAGCTATTATGATCCCACCCGGAAGTTTCTCCGCCCGGCGCGCCACATCACGGACGCGCTGGGATTTGGCGAAATCTTTCCGGAGTTCCTCTCGCTCTGGCTGTTCAACCGCAAGCTCCTGACCGATGAAATGGTGCAGAATCATCTCGACCGCATTCCACCGCTGCTGCCGCGGGACGACGCTCCCTACCCGGATGAGGGCGGAACCGCGCGGCCAATATTCATCGGGCTGAAACCGGCGGGTGATGGCTGGAGCTATTTTTCAGACACGTGGCATCCGATGATCAGTCCGGAACACGGTTCCACTTACGCCAGCCACGCGATGGACGGCATCTATTACAACGGCGGCAGTTGGATGCGCATTGAAATCTGCGGTTATGTCACGAGCAAGCTTCACGGATGGAAAAGGGCGGATAAGGCCATCGCTAACCGGCTTTGGGCGGAAATTCATATCGCTCCCGAGTTCCCCACCAGTCAGGAATATCTCGCCACCGATCCGGCCCATCCCTTTTTTGGTTACCATCGCGTGTTTGCCTGGAACTCGTTTGTGCTTCAGGCTCTGGAACTGGCGGGCCTGCGGAAACCAGAAATGGACCCAGATTTCTTGCAAAGATGATCGAGCTAACAGGTTGCTGCCCCCATCGCCTGTCATACCGAGGAGCTGAAGACGAGGAGGAACCCCGTAAGTTCTTAATTTGCAGAGCAAGATTCCTCGCGGAGTATATTCTGAGCGAAATACGGGGATTCTTCCGCCTCGCTGCGCTCGGCGTCAGAATGACAGCGCTTACAGGGGATTACAAATTATAGTGACACTATTTGCTGTAGCGGCGCTGTCCTCAGCGCCGAAAGACGCCGGTGGGGACACCGGCGCTACAGAAGAAGTCGTCACTATAATTTGTAATCCTCAATAGAATCGTTTTTCAGCAATCTGCCAAGCGACACTCAACGCCTTCTCCTTTACAAAACGAGATCAAAGGAAATATTATTGGCAGCCACTTGCCAAACCACTCTCTCCTTTATAATGATGATAAGAAAATCATATAATCCATAGGCCCAAAATGTGCGACAATCCTGCGGACTTCTAGAGCAATTCTTCAATTCGCTATTCAGGCAGCCCCGAGGGCCGATATTAACCCTTATGCGCAACGCAAACGAGAATTTTGTTCTCCTCAAAGCGAAATGGATGAGAAGGCGACAACTCTGGCGGGCTGACTCTTAAGATCCGAAATGGGACTCACCACGCAAGGAAAACCCGGAAAGCCTGCTTTGCCGCGAGTTCTGCTGGCCACGACGGCCATGCTGACGTTTATTTCCTTTTGGCAGGCCGCTGCGATTGTGCTAAACGACTTGGCCTCCTCCGCCTTCTATGCCGGGGGCATTGCCGAGCAGGCCATCGGTCCCGCCGCCCCCTGGTTCATCCTGGCTGTCATGCTTTTCGCCTATGCCGTGCTGCTGGTTTACGTCGAAAGTTGCAGCATGTTCGTTCGCGGCGGCGTCTATCGCGTGGTGAAAGAAGCGATGGGCGGCACGCTGGCCAAATTCTCGGTTTCGGCTCTGATGTTCGATTATGTCCTCACCGGGCCGATCAGCGGCGTTTCCGCAGGCCAATATCTGGTGGGCTTCCTCAACGAAATTCTGGACCGCGTCCATATCCATTACACCCTGCCCACCAATGCAACCTCAGCCGCGTTCGCCATTGCGGTCACCCTTTACTTCTGGTGGCAAAACATCAAAGGGATCGAGGAGTCCAGCGGCAAGGCGGTCCGCATTATGGAATTCACCACCGTGATGGTGGTGGTCATGATTGGCTGGTGTTGCTACACGCTCTGGATTCGCGGCGGGCACCTGCCTCCGTTACCCCTTCCTCGAAATCTGCACTTCGCGGCTGAAGCGGAAGGCTGGCTGCGCTCCAGCCGGCTTCCAGAAACGATTGGGGTTATCGGAATTCTGGTGGCCTTTGGCCATTCAGTGCTGGCTATGAGCGGAATCGAAACGCTGGCCCAGGTTTACCGGGAAATCGAGCACCCCAAGCTGCCCAATCTGAAAAAGACGGCGTTTGTAGTTTTCATCTACAGCATGCTTTTCACGTCGCTGGTCTCTTTCTTCGCGTTCATGATCATTCCCGATCAACAAACCCGCCTGAGCTACAAGGATAACTTGATTGGCGGGTTGGCCATGCACGTTGAGGGTCCCTTTTTGTTCCGGCTGCTGTTCCATGGATTCGTTGTGTTGGTTGGCATCATGATTCTTTCCGGAGCCGTCAACACAGCCATCGTCGGCTCCAACGGCGTCCTCAACCGCGTTTCTGAGGACGGGGTGCTCGCCGACTGGTTTCGCCATCCTCACCCGCGCTATGGAACCTCGCATCGCATCATTAATCTGGTGGTGGGTCTCCAGATTTTCACCATACTCCTCAGCCGTGGAAACGTGATTGTACTGGGCGAAGCATATGCCTTTGGCGTGATCTGGAGTTTTGCCATGAAAGGGCTTGCTGTCCTGGTGCTTCGCTTTACCGAGCCGCTGCCGCGGCAGTTTAAAGTGCCACTCAATATCCGCTGGAAGAGGGTTGAATTTCCGGTGGGTCTTGCTCTCATCACGACCACTCTCTTTGCAACCGCCATTATTAATCTCTTCACGAAAGAGATTGCGACGATCTCGGGCGTGGCTTTCACGGTTGTGTTCTTCACTATCTTTACGGTTTCCGAGAAATACTCGCGCCGCAGGGGAGGCTCCGAGGAGGCTCTCGACCAGTTCAACCTGGTCCCCGGCGAAGCACTCCGGCCCGAAGCCCTGAACGTGCGGCCCAGGAACATCCTCGTTCCGGTCCGCGACTACAACACGCTTTATCATCTTTCTTCCGTGCTCCGGCGCGTGAATCCGGCGCGCCAGGACGTGGTGGTGCTCCATATCCGGGTTTTGATGAGGGGCGGTTCCGGGGAACATGATCTCCTCGCCGATCAGCTCTTCACGGTTCATGAGCAAGAGCTTTTTACCCGTGCCCTGAATATCGCAGAAAAGCACGGAAAGACCATTCACTTGGCTGTCGTCGCGGCGACGGAGGTGTGGGACGGCATTCTGCGATCTGCCCAGGCGCTGCAATCCTCCACGATTGTGCTGGGGCTTTCCCCCAAAATGAGCGCCACCGAGGAGGCCCGTCTGGCGGGTGCCGCCTGGGAACGGCTCCCACCCCCAAAGCCTCCTTTCATTGTTGAGATTCACACACCAAACGGCGACGAGCACATCTCCTATCTCGGGCCGCATGCGCCGCGCCTTACACCCAAAGAGATTGATCTCTTGCACAAGATCTGGCTTGAATTCAGTGAAGAGCTGGCCCCGGAGGAAGTCCACCACCACGACATCATTCATTTTGCTTTGAATGAGCTTTGCGCGGAGCTTGCCGCAGGAAAACACGATGAAGTGATCGCCAGGCTGAAAGAGCATCTCGAACAGATCAAAAGCCGCCGCGTTCCCCACCTGTGAAGCTATTTCCAAGGCATACGGACGTCAGAGTCGGTGTGAAAAGGTTGAAAGACGCGCTGTAGCTGGCGATGTCCCTTCGCTCCGCTCAGGGCAAGCCCTCATCGCTGAAATTATCGAAAAAACCGGCGGTGGTGACACCGCCGCTACCAAGCTGGTCACGGCTCCCTTTCGCTTTTACTCCCCAAAAACCTTCTGATATTGCCGCTCAAAGAAATTGTCCGTCATGCCTGCGATGTAATCACAAACGATTCGCGCCAAAGGCTCTTCGCAGGACTTGGCAAGATGAGCCGACGGCAGAGCGCGCGGATTGCGCATATAATGGCGGAAGAGGCGGACAATCTGGCGGGAGATTCTCTTCCGCTCAGACCCCACATCAGGATGGGCATAAAGATAAGCCTGAAGAAATTCCTTAAGCTTCCGGTTTTCCTTTGCCATATCCGAACTCAGACTGACTAACCGGCAATCCCATTTACGCACCTTCTCAACCGAATTGATTTTGAGCATCCGCAGCCGGCTGCGCGTGGCTTCAATCAGATCCGTCACCAGCGCATTGACCACACGGCGCAAGGCCTCATTGAACTGTAACTTTTCGAGAGCCCTGCGGTGTTGACGCCAGATGGGGCGAAAAAACTCATCAAAGAGCGGAACGTGGGCTCGAATGAGATCCAGACTGAGGAGGCGGGCTTCGTAGCCATCATCCAGATCCGCGCAGTTATAGGCAATCTCATCCGCCAGATCGATGAGTTGCGCTTCGAGCGGCGGCCGCTGATCGAGAAGATATTCCGAAAGCTCCGGATGCTCTTCGGAACGATAGTCACGCGAGTGCTTGACGATCCCCTCGCGGACTTCAAAAGTCAGGTTCAGGCCGGAGAAATCGATATATTTCTGCTCGAACCGTTCGACGATGCGCAGCGCGTGAAGGTTGTGATCGAACCCTTCCTTGTAGCGCGCCATGAGTTGGTTCAGCGCCTCTTCACCGGCGTGGCCAAACGGCGGATGCCCGATGTCGTGCGCCAGAGCCAGCGCGTCCACCAGACTCTGATTGAGCCTCAGTGCCCGCGCCACCGTTCGGCTGATCTGCGCCACCTCCAGCGTGTGCGTGAGCCGCGTGCGAAAGTGGTCAGAATAGCGTTTTGTAAAAACCTGGGTCTTGTTCTCGAGCCTCCGAAAAGCGCGCGAGTGAATGATGCGGTCCCGATCCCGCTCATAGTCGTCACGATAAGGGTGGACAGGTTCCGGATGGCGCCGCCCAAGCGACTTTTCTAGAGTCATGGCATAGTTGGCCGGTTTTTGATCGCTTATAAAACGCATGACGCTTTTTCGCCGTCGCGGCTGAAAGTGTAACAACTCGATTCGGACTATAGCACACACCGAGTCTCGCAGCGCGAGCCTGATTTCGAGGTTCGCGGTTCATCTCGTCGCAGTCTCGAAAACGCCGCAGCCAAAGCCAAATCTCAAATTTCAGATTCCAGATTCCAGATTCCAAAAGCAAGCCATCACGAAATATGGGCTGCGCGAGAAGAATTTTCGGACTAACAGCGCATAGATTGTTGAATTAGCCATCTCTAGTGCTAACCGTAAAATTCGCAAAGATTTTGTCATGAGGTCTGTTTCTTGTTCTCATGAGCGCTGCCTCTGGAATCTGGAATCTGCAATCTCCAATCTGCAATCTGAAATTTGACCTCAGACGTGACCAAAAGGCTACGCTGCGCCGATTTGACTCACTTCCTGCCTGAGTCTGATCGCCCCTCACATTTCACTCCAGTCTTTATACCCTCCTGCCGATAAATATTAGAGATTGCAAAGGATGAGAGCAATCGCTGGAGGGGTCATGACGTTCCATGAAAATTCTCATTGCCGAGAATGATCCTGTTTCCCGTCGCATGCTGGAGGTCCTGTGCCGCTCCTGGGGTTTTGAGGTGATTGCCGTTCAAGATGGCGTGGCGGCCTGCAAGGCGCTTGAAACTGAGAACGCTCCGCCGCTCGCCATTCTGGACTGGATGATGCCGGGGATGGATGGCATCGAAGTGACCCGCAAGACGCGGGCAAAGAATTCGCTGAAGCCGATCTATATCATTCTTTTAACAGCTCGGGGCGATAAAAAGGATGTCATCGAAGGGCTGTGGGCTGACGCGGATGATTACATCACCAAGCCCTTCAATCACCAGGAGCTTCGGGCGCGAATTCACACCGGGGAGCGCGTGGTGGGGTTGCAAATGGCCTTGGCGGAACGAATTGCCGAGTTGGAAAGCGCTTTGAGCCGGGTCAAGAGACTTCAGGGCCTGCTGCCCATCTGCTCCTATTGCAAGCGAATCCGAAATGATCGCAATTACTGGCAGCAAGTTGAAACTTACATCGCGGAAAACACCGAGGCGGAGTTTACTCACGGGATTTGTCCAAATTGCTACGAAAGCATCATCAAGCCTGAACTGGAAATGACGCGCCCGGACTGAGACTCGGCAGTGTCGGTTTTCGTTTTTGAAGCGTCCGTCGAGAGATCAAAAAGCCGAAGGCGTTTGCTGAATAGCTCATCCTATGAAACATTTCTCGAACCCAAGGTCATTCACCTGCCTGGGAATCATCGCAATTCTGACGGTGACTCCCCGTTCTTTCCTGAATGGGCCGCTGTTTTCCCTCCATTCATGGTGGGCTTCCTTTCTGGGCTTCCGCTGGTGGCCAGCCCTGACGGTGGCCGTCATTCTGGTCTTGATCCAGAAAATCTGGGCGCTGAAATCCAAAGAGCACGAATATGCGGAATTCGTGCGCCGCTCCACCCGCCGGGAAGCGCTCCACGAAAGGCGCTACCGCGAGTTGCTGGACAACTCCAGCGACATCGTTTACACCCACGACCTTGAAGG
>DATGKJ010000124.1:0-15104 GCA_035294685.1 Terriglobia bacterium
ACCGCCGGGGAACAGATGTTCTACGCGGATAAGGGCTTTAAGAATGAGCCTAAGCGTTGCAAGAACTGCAAGGCAAAGCGGACCCAGTCGGCGGGGGGCGCAAGCCCTACCCGCGTCGTGACCACAACGGTATGCTCGCAATGTGGCAAGGAAACGACAGTGCCTTTCAAGCTCACCCAAGGACGACCGGTTTATTGCCGGGAGTGTTTCCAACAAAGGCGAACCACCGCGACCGCAGGCTGATCGGAATTCGCAATTCAGCGCAAAGCAGGGTGTGAAGCCCTGCAAACTTTCGATTGGCCGCGGGCGGCGTTCGCCTTGTCTTGCAGGATGGGCATCCTGCCGCATTATCCCAAACAACCGCATCAGTCAGCGAAGACCATTAGTTCCGGGTTTTAAGTGGGTGGGTCACACGCCCATGGGACGCTCAGGATGAGGCGGGTTTCGAGAACGATTACGCCAATTCCTCCCGGAAGAAGGCAAGGCTCGCCTTGGCATCTCTCTCAAAGCTTCCTCGCGCCTCAATGGAAATTCCCCCACGATAGCGAATCCTTTTGACCAACTCAAAGAACCGCCCGTATTCCGGGTCCTCCGAGGGGCTCTTCGGCCAGACCCTGCCATGGGGATTGGCAAAGTGAAAATGGACAATCTCCTTGCGAGCGCGCCAGATAATTTCAGGATCCTCGTTCATCTCACGCAGGTGGTAGTAATCGATGATCATCCGAATATGAGGGCGATGAACTTCATGCACCAGTTGCAGCGCCTCCGCGCCGGTATTAATGATATTGCTTTCCTGGGTTCGCAAAGGCTCAATCGCAACGATAATTCCTTTTGGTCCCGCAACTTCATTCGCCAGCCGGAGGAACGATTGAATCTGCTTCCAGGCCCGTTCGCGTGGGAATCCCGGCGGCACGTTCCGCGAGCTGGCGCTTCCCCAGACCACAATCGTGCCGCCCAGTTCATGGCAGCGTTCAAGGGATGACTCCATGTAGTTCCGAAGCGCCTGCGGATTGACGTCATCTCCGACCACGCGCAAGCTGCGAATAAAGCCGTTAAAACTTTCGCAACGAATCGGCGCAGCCAGCGCCTGCTGTTTGAAGCGCTCAAAAGCATCCTCGCTCATCGCGGCGATCTCAGATACCGACGGTTCCAGGTAGTCGAATCCGTAGGAGACGGCCTTCGGGAAATTCTGAGTTCGGCTGCACACGCCGATTTCAACATGGCCTATGCGAGCCCAGGCGGGAATGGCCGCCGCAACAGCGAGGCTCGTCATAAATTGGCGTCGGGAAATTTTCATTCAGTTCCTCATGATTGAGTGATGTGCGCCCTTTGTAGCGCCCGCATCCTGCCGGCAGCTATGCAATCGCCCGAGCGACCCGGACGCGAGGCGCGCCCCGAATGGCACGCCAGCCTCCAAGGGTCGGCGACAGACGAGTATAATCAAAATTCCGGGGGGTTCGGCAAAGGATGTTCAGGAAAATATTGGTCGCCAATCGCGGCGAGATCGCTGTCCGAGTGATGCGAGCCTGCCGCGAGATGGGTATTCACACCGTAGCCGTCTATTCCGATGCGGATCGCAAAGCCCTTCACGTGCGCTATGCGGACGAGGCTTTTCATGTGGGTCCGGCGCCTTCGATTGAAAGTTACCTGCGGATCGATCGAATTCTGGAGGCTGCGAAGCGCAGCGGGGCTGAAGCCATTCATCCCGGTTACGGCTTCCTTTCTGAAAACGCCGAGTTCGCCCAGGCGTGCGAAGCCGAAGGGTTGAACTTCATCGGACCATCCGCCCAGGCCATGGAGCTGATGGGATCGAAGACAGCGGCGCGCCGAGCGCTGGTTGAGGCGGGCCTGCCGGTAGTGCCCGGCACGGATCACAACCTCGAAAGTTTTGATGAGGTTCGCCGCGTGGCCGGAGAGATTGGCTATCCTTTGATGTTGAAGGCGGCAGCCGGAGGCGGCGGCAAAGGGTTACGGCTGGTGCGAAGTGAAGGGGAATTGGAATCGGCTTTTCGCACGGCGCGGTCCGAGGCGCAGAACGCCTTCAAGGATTCTTCGATTTATATTGAGAAGTATCTCGAGCGGCCGCGTCATATCGAAGTCCAGATTCTGGGCGACCGGCATGGCCATCTGATCCACTTATGCGAGCGCGAGTGCTCGCTTCAGCGCCGCCATCAGAAAGTGGTGGAGGAATCTCCTTCGCCCTTCCTTGATGACACTCTCCGCGCGCGGATGGGCGAGACCGCGGTGCGGATTGGCAAGCTTGCGGGCTATTGGAACGCGGGCACAGTTGAATTCCTGGTCGATCAGGACAGAAAATTCTACTTTCTTGAAATGAACACCCGGTTGCAGGTGGAGCATCCGGTGACGGAGGCCGTGCTGGGCGTCGATCTGGTCAAAGAGCAGATTCGCATTGCGGCAGGGGAACCTTTGCGCTGGCGGCAGGAGCAGGTGCGGCAGCGCGGTCATGCTCTGGAATGCCGCATTTATGCCGAAGACCCTGAGAACAACTTCTTCCCATCGCCGGGGCTGATTCGCGGCTTAAGGACTCCTTCCGGGCCTGGCATCCGGGATGACAGCGGCATCTTTGAGGGATGGACGGTGCCCATTGAATACGATCCGCTGCTTTCAAAACTCGTCGTCTGGGATATGAACCGACCGGAGGCGCTGGCGCGGATGCGTCGCGCGCTTCGGGAATACGAAGTGACTGGAATTAAAACGAACATCCCCTTTTTCCTGCGCGTGCTGGAACATCCGGATTTTGTTTCCGGCAACTTCGATACCGGCTTCATCGATCGCCTGCTTGAAAACGGCTTTGCGTCCGACGGCGCGAGCGCGAATGCGGAACGCGTGGCGGCGCTTGCCGCCGCTATCGCCGCGGGGCGCCGATCCCTGAATGGGTCTGTTCAGCCTTTGCTTCGCAAGGAGAGCGGATGGAAAACCGCCGGACGCCGGCAATTGATGGATCAACGACCCTCTTGAATCAATGAAGTTCTACGTCAAAACCCGATCCGGTTCGAGGCAATCGGAGCATACGCTCGATCTTGCTGCGCGCGAGCTCTCTTCGCTCGATCAGACGAAGCTCGCCTACGTCCTGGATGGTGTGGCGGGCGAGTTTGATTGGGCTGAAGTTTCACCGGGCGTCTACTCCCTGATCCTGGACGGCGCGTCCTATGAGGTAGCCATCCGAAAAGCGGGGAATTCGGCTCAATCCAACGGCCTCTACGAAGCGAGCGTCGGCGGTCAGGTCTTTCTCGTGGAATTGCAGGATCCGAGGACGCGCCGCCAGGGTGAGGCTTCCCATGCGCAGAATGGGCCGCAGGAAATCCTTGCGCCGATGCCCGGGCGAATCGTCAAGATGCTCATTGCCGAAGGCGCAAGCGTCCGCAAGGGCCAGGGGTTGCTGGTGATTGAGGCTATGAAGATGCAGAATGAAGTCCGCGCGCCACGGCCCGGCCGCGTCGAAAAGGTTTACGCGCGGGAAGGGCAGGGCGTTGAGAGCAACGCCAGGCTGCTGCGTTTGGCCTAATCGGTGATCCAACAGGCACAGAGGTCATGACCAGGATGGCCATGCCACAACCATGGCACGCGCGTCCCGCCCGTGGTGCTGGTCGGGGTATTTATGTGGAATGCGACCGTCGGTGCATGGTGGTGCATTTTGCTGTAAACTTGAAGGCTTGCCGAAGGGCGACTACGTGGTCATTCAATACTCGACTTCGTTTGCCAATCTGCCGTCCGCAATTGAAACCGTCGTTCCCATGCTGGACAAGAAGGATGGCAAATGGCGCGTGTCGGGCTATTTCATCAAAAAGACACCTCAATAAGACTCTTCTGGTCTGAAGGTCGAGCAGTCGGTGGCGCAACACCGTTGAAGCGACGAAGCCATCCTGGGCGCTCGCTTTTCCCGGCCTGATCGGTTAAATCCTGAACCCGTTCGTTGGCATTCCTGACCTTCCCTTTGTCATTCTGAGCGACAGCGAAGAATCCCCGCATTGGCTTGATTTAAAATACAGGGATTCTTCCGCCTCGCTGCGCTCGGCGTCAGAATGACAAGTGGAACCTCAGCATGACAGCCTCCCGTTTTTTTCAGTGACTCATTGGACGGGCGGGGCGAGGCTTTAAAGCGGCTCCAAATTGCTGAATCCCAAGGAAATATTCCGCTTGACATGATAATTACGATATGCAATATTAACATTGCATTTTGTAATTCAATGAAATTGGGAGAAAAAATCCGGTATCTGCGGTCGGTGGAGGGAACCCTTCGGGGGCTGGGCCGGGAAATGACGCAACTTGAAATCTCCAGGGCCATCCGGAAAGAGCAGAAAAAGTCGATCAGCCAGTCGTACCTCTCGCAGATTGAAAGCGGCTTGCGTCCCCATCTCACCAACAGGACGCGGATGCTGCTGGCAAAATTTTTCAAAGTGCATCCAGGGTATCTGGTGGATGACCCGGAAGGCTTTCATTACGAGCTGACGTCCACGTTGCCGGAACCGGAAGAGAGGCTCGATTTATGGCTGATCCAGGGAGCCGAGCGCTTCCGCCGCGATCCGGAAGTCAGCCATGCGCTGCTCGAAATCGCGAGGCATCGAGACACCAGAAAGTGCCTCATCTTGTTGGGCGCGATCCTTGAGACCCCGGATCTGGTGGACCGGCTGGCTCAAGTCCTCAAGCCTGAAAAGGGAGAGCGGGAGGGCCATCGCAACCTGCCCTCTAATCCGAGACATCGAGGAGGAAATCCATGAAAAAGCATCTGGTTTTGATCATGAGTCTGGTCGTCTTGTTCGGCGCTCTCGCCGTGGCTGCGGACGCGCAGAAGCCGGAAGCCGCGGCCGAGGCGGCCGCGCAGTCGTGGCTCAATCTGGTTGATTCGGGAAAGTACGCGGCAAGCTGGGACGAGGCCGCTGAATATTTCAAGTCCAAGATCACCAAGTCCCAATGGGAAGAGATGCTTGGCACGGCGCGGACGCCGTTGGGCGGCGTCCGTTCACGCAAGCTCGCGCGGGCCGAGCACGTAACGGAATTGCCGAACGCGCCCAAGGGCGACTACGTGGTCATTCAATACTCGACTTCGTTTGCCAATCTGCCTTCCGCGATCGAAACCGTGGTTCCGATGCTCGATAAAGACGGCAAATGGCGCGTGTCGGGCTATTTTCTCAAGAAAGCGACAAAGTAACGGCGCTTCCGGCCTGGAATTCAAAACCCCGGCTGGAAGGCGAAGAGATGCTTATGAACTGGGCGACCTTTTACCTGATCTGCTTTGCGGTGGGATTCTTCCTGGCTCTGTTCTCTTTTTGGGGCGCGGCCGGCCATTTCCATTTCCCCGGCAAGTTGCACCTGCCGCATGGGGGGCCATCCCATGGCGGCGTCGCGCATCTTCCCGCAACGCATGGAGCCTCAGGGTCAACGGCCACGGGGGCGCAGGGTTCGGCTGCTCATGCCTCGGCAGGCGCAGCGCAAGCCTCGTCCATGTCGCCCTTCAATTTTTTCATCCTGATGGCGTTCCTCGCCTGGTTTGGCGGCACGGGTTACCTGCTCACCCAGTATTCGCATGTGTGGGCGATGCTCAGTCTGGGGCTTGCAACTGTGGCAGGGTTGATTGGGGCGTCCGTCGTGTTCTGGTTTGTTGTCAAGGTGGCGCTTGCCCATGAACGGGCGCTTGATCCTGCGGATTACGACCTGGTGGGAGTGCTGGGGAAAATATCGAGTTCAATTCGAGAGGGCGGGACAGGTGAAATCATTTTTTCGCAGGCCGGAACGCGAAGGACCTGCGGGGCGCGGAGCGACGATGGAAGCGCGATTCCGAAAGGGGCGGAAGTGATGATCACGCGCTACGAACGAGGCATCGCTTACGTTCGGCGCTGGGAGGACCTGGCGCAATGACAAAAGATAAGAGACAAGGGACAAGAGACGCAAACAAAGCCGTCTCCGGGCGGCTCATCTTGATTTCGCAGTCGAGTTTTTGAGTGTTTGAAATTCAATTTCTGGGAGGGGGAGGCGTCTATGAGCGTTTCAATGTTGTGGGTATGGATCGGGTTAATGGTGCTGGCGCTGCTCATCATCCTGGGCTTGGTGGCCAAACTCATTCGCAAGGCCGGGCCGAACGAGGCGCTGATCGTCTACGGACTGCGCGGCACCCGCGTGGTGAAGGGCGCTGCCACGCTGATTTTTCCCATGGTCGAAAGTTGCCGTCAGCTTTCCCTGGAATTGATGTCGTTCGACGTGGCGCCGCAGCAGGATCTTTATACCAAGCAAGGCGTGGCCGTGACGGTCGAGGCGGTGGCGCAGATCAAGGTGAAGTCTGACCCGGAATCGATTCAAACCGCCGCCGAGCAATTCCTGACCAAGCCGCCCGACCAGCGCGAGGGATTGATCCGCCTGGTCATGGAGGGTCACCTGCGCGGCATCATCGGCCAGTTGACGGTGGAAGAGATCGTCAAGCAGCCGGAGATGGTGGCTGACCGGATGCGTTCCACTTGCGCCGACGACATGAACAAGATGGGGCTGGAAGTGATTTCGTTCACCATTAAGGAAGTGCGCGACAAGAACGAGTACATCACGAATATGGGCAAGCCCGACGTGGCGCGCATCAAGCGCGACGCTGACGTGGCGGCGGCCGAAGCGGAGCGGGATACGGCGATCAAGCGCGCCGAAGCGCAGCGCGACGCGGCCACCGCCAAAGCGCTGGCCGACCAGCAGCGCGTCCTGGCGGAAACGCTTTCCCTGACCAAACAGGCTGAAGCCCAGCGGGACCTGGAAATCAAGAAGGCGGAATACCAGGAGAGCATCAAAAAGCAGCAGGCGCAGGCCGACAAAGCCTACGAGCTTGAGACCAATGTGATGCAGCAGCAGGTGGTCGCCGAGGCGGTCAAGATTCAGCAGGCGGAAAAAGAGCAGCAGATCAAGGTGCAGGAGGCCGAAATTCTGCGGCGCGAAAAGGAGCTGATTGCCACGGTTTTAAAGCAGGCGGAAATCGAGCGCCAGCGCATTGAAACGCTGGCCAATGCCGAAAAGCAGAGATTGATTGCCGAGGCGGAGGGCAAGGCGTCGTCCATCCGCGCGCAAGGCGAGGCGGAGGCCGAAATCATCTTCAAGAAGGGCGAGGCCGAGGCGAAGGCCATGAACGTCAAGGCGGAGGCCTATCAGGAATATAACCAGGCCGCCGTTGTTGACAAGCTCATCAGCGGCCTGCCGGATGTCATCCACGCAATGGCTGCGCCGCTTGCGAACGTCGATAAGATCACCATTGTTTCCACGGGCGATGGTGACGCGACGGGATGGAGCAAAGTCACGGGCGATATGACGAAAGTGGCTGCTCAGGTTCCGGCCTTGGTCGAGGCGCTTTCGGGGATGCAGCTTTCCGACCTTCTCAGCAAAGTGCGGAAGATCGGCGATAAGTCGCCGAAACCGGAGCAGGAATAGCCATTGGTTTTGGAGTCCGTTCAGGAAAGGAGAAAAGTCATGGCGCTTTTAGAAAGAGTCACAACCCTCGTCCGGGCCAATATCAACGACCTGATCGACAGGGCTGAAGAGCCGGAGAAGATGATCAAGCAGTTGATCGTGGATATGGAAAACCAACTGCTGCAAGTGAAAACCCAGGTGGCCATCGCCATTGCCGATCAGCACATGCTGGAAAAAAAGCGGAAAGAGAACGAGGAAAAGATGGCGGAGTGGATGCACAAAGCGGAACTGGCGGTTGACAAGAAACAGGATGATCTTGCCCGCCACGCGCTCGAACGCCACAAAAGCTACCAGCAATTGGCCGAGAGTTTCCAGGAACAAGTGGCGGATCAGAAAATTCAGGTGGAGAATCTGAAAGCGGCCCTCAACAAGCTTGAGCAGAAGCTGGCTGAAGCGCAATCGAAAGCCGACCTGCTGATGGCGCAGCATCGCCGCGCCCGCGCTCTAGGCAAAGCGAGCGACGCGCGAATGGCCATCGGCGACCGCTCCAAAGCTCGGGCTTTCGATCGCATGAAGCACAAGGTGATGCGCGGCGAGGCAACGAGCCGGGCGAAGGCGGAATTGGCCTCGGACGATCTGGAGGATCGACTTGCGGCGCTCGAGCGCGAGGAGGAAATCGAGCGGATGCTCGAAGAAATCAAGGCGCGACGCCACGCAGAAAGCTAGCCTGAAGCTGCAAAGCCATCCTGGGCGCTCGCTTTTCCCGGCCTGATCGGTTAAATCCTGAACCCGTTCGTTGGCATTCCTGGCCTTCCCTCTGTCATTACTGAGCGACAGCGAAGAATCCCCGCATTGGCTTGATTTAAAATACAGGGATTCTTCCGCTTCGCTGCCATGAAAATAGCCCGTAGCGCCGGCATCCTGCCGGCCTTGCTTAGGACGAGGCCGCGGGGACGGCGGCGGTACATTTTCATGCAATGCGGTGAGACCGAGGCTCATGGCGTCTTCGCTCCGCGTCAGAATGACAGGCGAAGGGCTCAGCGTGACCGACGCGACTTTCTCAACAACCTGATCAGGCGCATCCCTTGGTTGCATTCTTCACGCCTTGACGATGCCGGACTAGCGATGTAGACTATCAGCGGACCGAAAAAGCCCCTTTCTTCATTTCGGTGGCCAAGGATAAAAGGCGTTAGAGAAACCATGAGATTTTCCACTACAGGGATAGCGCGGAGGATTATGATCGCATCGGGGAAGGCAGCTCTCAAAGCTCGAAGGGCTGGATGCAGAATAAAATTTTATCCCACGAACCCTAATCAGTCTTTAAAATCAACAAATCGCGTTTTGACATGGGGCGCAGGATTCGGGCTGAACGAGGAGTTTTGGCAGAAATTCGCGCAGCACAGTTTTTCAGGAACGAACCCTAACTATATAAATTCTACACGGTTAGGTTTTGAGATATGAGATATGTAGTGGAAGTTTATTAGGCGAGCGGAAGCAGAGGAAAGGCGACTGGATGTCGGGAACTCTTTGCGACTAGTCATGTGTCACTAACGTTTCTGGACCATGTGTGGTCATGGCCAGGATGGCCATGTCACAACCGTGGCACGGGCGTCCCGCCCGTGGGTTCAGTCCAGGTATTTATGTGACATACGACTAGCGAATGTCCTTTGCCGACCCTGCGGCCTCTACAATTCGTTGAGCAAGATAGTCCACCACGTGGGCCTGATTCCGCAGATTCTCAATATAGGCGGATTTCAACACTTCCGCCTTTTCGCTGCTCAACGTTTGCCGAATGGAGTTTTGCACCTGGGGATCGGAAAGCTGACGCTGCCCGGCAGGGATTTTCCCCAGGAGCTTGATGATCCGGAATCCATTGCGGTCGCGCAGAATTCCGCTGAACTGGCCGGGCCTGAGTGATTTCAAAGCCTTGCTCACGACCCGGTCCGAATTGAGCGAGGATTCGGGAATGAAGCCCATATCGCCGCCGCCCTGGGCCGTTCGCGGGTCTTCGGAAAACTGTTCCGCTACCTTCGCGAAGTCTTCGCCCGAACGGAGCAATGCATAGAGCGCTTTGATCTTGCGCTGCGCCTCATTGGGATTGCGCGCATCATCGTTCAGCAGGTTCCGAATCTGGGGATCAGGAACCGGCGTGACCAGGATCTGGGCCAGGTGATATTCGGTCTGGGGAACGTTGAAGTCGGCTTTATTGCGGGCATAATAGCTGGCGATCTCTTCCTGCGTTACAACGACGCGGGACGTGATCTCTTTCTGGATGAGCTTTTGAATTGTCAGCTCATTGCGAATTTGCTGGCGGAGATCATCGGACGTCAGCCCTTGCCGGGCCAGTTCTTTGCGGAAATCGTCATCGGAATAGGGGCTGCGGATTTGCGCCAGGCGCGCATCCACTTCCTTATCGGAAACGGTGATCTGTTGTTGGGTAGCGCGCTCCAGCAGGATTTGCCGGTCAATCAGCTCATTTAAAATATTCAGCTTGAAGGAGAGCGTCCGCTCGGCTTTATCGGCGCCTGGCAAGACTGGCTCCCGGCGGCGGTAAGCAGCCTCAACCTGGCTGCGATAAATGGGCGTCCCGTCCACGCGAGCCCATACTTCCTGCTTTGAAGAACGCCAGCGGGCGCATGAGCTTGCCAGCAAAACGCTGACGAGCGCTGCAAAGAATAAAAAACCTCGATAAGAAGGACTTTTTGATAAGCGCATTGAGAAATTGTAACCCGTCTTGTTGCAGGGCTTGTTGAAAAAGCTCTGCGCGTCCTGTGGGACACGTTATAAAAGTACGAAGTTCGGATTTATATTCGGAGTAGAACACTCAAATACTTTGTAGGGTATTATAGATATTTACCAGGGCGTTCGACAGCAAGGCTTCCTAACCCGCTTTATGCGCATCTTAAAATCATGGGACGTGCCCGAAAGGGCACTGAAGACTTATAGCAGCGACTTTATGCTGCCAGTTGTTAAAAATTATTGAGCAGCGGTTTTTCCCCGGATTAAACTTCGCCCAAGCGAGGGGGTGAGTATCCGCAATCGCTCGAACCAATTATCATTCAAATTGATTTGAATCCTGGTATTGATGAATTTATTATTTTTTAGTAAAGACTGAAATGAGGGAAATGGATTGTTTACGAATCGGCCGGAGAGCGCTTGAACGACTCTCAGGCATCATTCTGGTCGTTCTTCTCACGGTGGGGCCGTGCCCTGCGCTCATTCCGCCGGCTTGCCTGGGAACCAATCTTTCGGTGGGCAACTTCAAGCTGCTGGTGATGCCTCCGAAGAATGGCTCACCGCTCCCGATCAGCGCGGTTAACATCATTCGGGCGGGCGACAAGCTGAAATACGAACCTCTCCAGCTTCCTCCCAACATTCGGGACAAGGCCAAGATTGCCGTCCTGATTGTTCCCGCCCCTGAAGAGAAGGGAAAACACCTTGAGGTGCTCGACGTAAAACCCGCGAAGTCGCCAGCCGAGTGGCCTATTCCGATGCGAACTTCCATCGTGGGTGTGGTCTTCGGCCCACACGGGCTGGACGTCAAAAAGGTCAACTCGCTGGTCAAAAAAGATCCGGACCTGATCCCCGAACTGGCCCAGTATGCCCAGAAGACAGCCACAGTGAATGCGCTGGTGCAAACCCTATCTCAGTACGAGCAGTCACAACCGGGAAGCGAAGATCTGAACGCCGTTCTGCGCGGATTCTCTTCGGAATACGGGGTTGCTTTGCCGAGAGTTGCCGCGAACGCCCCAACGGGAGAGCAAGCCTCGCTCTTATTGCAGGCCGTCCTTCCCACGCTTTCGAATTACGATCCGCTTGCTTCCGAGAGGTCTCTGCTGGTGCAGCAGTCTGCGGGGCTGGCGGCCTCTGTAGCCTCGCTCTTTTACGGCACACCGGTCGGGTTGGCTGTGGGCGGCGCGGCGCTGGTCCAGAACCTGCGGTCCATGATGTCGCCCAATACCGATTTTCGCGCCGCTTTCGTCGAGCATAACGAGGCCGGCGGCATGGAGCTTTGCTCGCAGAATCAGCCGCCGAAACCGCGAACCCAGATTGCCTACCTCTGGATGCTGAGCGTTCCCAATGCGGAAGCTCCTTCCGTTTCGCTGCCGCAGACTGAAAACCTTCCCATGGGCTGGAAGGGACGCCTGCAGGTGACGTGCGAGACTCGCGATCAACTGAGGCTCCTGCCGCGCGCCCGGGATTGGAAGCTGGTTTCATCCACACACAGCGCGACGGTTCCGGCCAGCGTCACGGTGGGCGATAACGAAGATACACTGGAGCTTGACCTCAGCCAGGCCAAGCTTCCGGCGGGAGAATATCACCTTGCCGCGATGTGGGACTGGAAGCCGCTCCAGGTGGCGGGAACCCTCTGGCTGCATCCCTTCAGCGATTTCTCGAACGTCAAGCTGACGCCGGAGTCTGAGGATCATCTCATTCAGAGCCGCGGACCGGTCAAACTCACGTTGATTGGAGCGGATTTTGAATTTGTGGACAAGGTGGCCATCAAGCCTTCCGATGACTCCGCTGCCAAACCCGAGGAGCTTTCCTTCATCCTCCCCAAGGGACAGGGCCATGGCGACCAACTGAGCATGCAAGTGGAAGTGGATACGGCCAGGCTTCAGCCGGGGCCCTACCAATTGTTGCTGACACAGACCAATGGCAAGACGCAGGATGTGCCGGTTGTCGTCCACCCGCCGAATCCCACTCTCGAAGGTCTTCCTCTTCGCGCCAACCTGGGCCAACCCGAGCAGGTCATCCTGCTGCGAGGGACGCGGCTTGAGCGCGTGAAAAGCCTTGAGTGCAAGGGCGCGCTGTTCAAACTATCTCCGTTGCCCGCAGGCAGCGAGGATGTAACCGAGCGCAAAGCTGTCGTCAAACTGCAATCGGGGGTGAAGAAGGGCGATCTTCTGAGCGCGAATATGGCGGTCGATGGACTCAATAATCCCATTCCGGTCGATGATCTGATTGAAGTGGCCGGGCCTCGTCCCCGCATTGTGAGCGTCCGAGAGTCTTTTTCCAAGGCAGGGGATATTGCGCTCCACGACAACGAAATACCCGCAGGCACTGCCGTGAGTTTTGCGATCCAAACTGAGAATGTGGATTCCCGGCCTTCCGTCAAGCTTGCCTGCGCAAACTCTGGCGACGCGCGGGAAGCGCTCAGCCTGCAGCCAGGCGACCGGGACGGAGCCGCGCAGTTAGATTATGCCGGAGAGGACGTTTTATTCCTGTCGTTTGATCCGGGAAGTGTGGGGCATACAGGTTGCGATTTGGAGGCGTTTGTTGCAACTCAGGACGCCGGTTCCTCAGACCCTTACCCCCTGGGCCGCGTGATTCGCCTTCCGCAAATTGACAAATTCTCGCTCACCAACGAGCGGCTGGGCAGGGGGCTCTATGCCGGAACGCTGACGGGCCAGGATCTGCAAATGATCTCAAAGACAGGCTGGAATGCGAAAACCGGTTACCCCGTTCAGGGGATTCCCACCCCCGTGCCCGGAAACGCGCAGCAACAGACGCTGAAGATCGAACTCCCGTGGCCTCCCCCGGCCCCGGAAGCGCCGGTTTACATCTGGCTTCGCGGGGAAGATCAGGGTCGCAGAACAACCGCGACCTATTGAGTCAAGGGGCTTCAAAAGGCGTTCGTTTGCGGAATCTCCTGCCGCTGGCTCCCGCTTTGTGTCTCATGCCGTCACGGCAACCGGTTCGCGCTCGCCTGCCTCGAAGCGCACGGAGACCAGCTTTGAGACTCCCGGCTCTTCCATCGTCACCCCGTACAGCGTGCGGCAGATTTCCATGGTGCGTTTGTTGTGGGTGATGAGAATAAACTGCGTCTGCTCGCTCATCTCCTGAATCATGCGCGTGAAGCGCACCACATTCGACTCATCCAGCGGGGCGTCCACTTCGTCCAGGATACAGAAGGGGCTGGGCGTGAAGCGAAAGACCGCGATCAGCAGGGCGAGAGCCGTTAAAGCCTTCTCGCCGCCCGAAAGCAGCAGCACGTTCTGAAGGCGCTTGCCCGGCGGCTGAGCGACCAGATCAATGCCGCTTTCCGGATCCGACTCATCGCTGAAACGCATCTCGCCGACGCCGCCTCCGAAGAGCGCGCGGAAAGATTCAGCGAAGAATCGGTTGATGGCGTTGAAGGCCTCCATGAATTTGCGCCGCGAAGCCTCATCGATCTCGCGGATGGTTTGCGTGGTGTCCTGGATGGAGGCCAGCAGATCCTGCCGTTGGGTTTCGAGGAAATTCAAGCGCTCTTCGGATTCCTGAAGCTCCTCAAGCGCCATCATGTTGACCGGACCCAGGCGCTCGATTCTCCCCTTGATCTCACGAAGTTCCTCTTCCGCCGCCTGCATCTGGTCGCCTTGAAGCAGGTCTTCGGGCGCAGCTTGGGCGCGAAGCGTGTCGGGCTCGGCTCCCAATTCCTCGCGGCATTGATGGACGTGGTGATTCAGATCGGATTCCGCGCGAGCCAAAGCAACCTCAGCTTCCGAGCGTCGCTCCCGCCGCGCTTCAAGTTCCGAACGGGCGGCATCGACCTGTGGGCTTAATTCATCGCGCCGGGTTCGCGCCTCCAGAGATTCCGCTTCCTGCGCCTGAAGCTGCTCGCGCAAGGTTTGCTGGCGGGTTTCTGCCGCCGCCAGCGCGTTTTCAATTTCCTCCGCCTGCAAGTGGAGCCTTTGTCTCTCTTCCTCCCACGCCTTGGATTGAGTTTCAAGGTGCGCCAGCCTCTCCCGCGCATGGCGGGCCTCAGCCAGAATGCGGTTTGAATCCGCATCGGCCGCTCTCCATCGTTCTTCAAGAGCGCTGGACTTTACCTGAGCCTCGGTCAGCGCCTGATTCATTCGATCCAGCTCGCCGCGAAGCTGTCGAACTCCCTCAGCCGATAAGATGCTGGCCTTCTCACTGGCCTGCTGTTCCTCGACGGCTCGCGCAAGTTCTTCCTTGAGCGCCATAGAGCGTTGCTCGGCCTTTTCCCGCTCTTCCGCGAGCGCAGCCATTTCGCGCTGAGTTACCTGGATTCGATCGAGCGCCTGCCGCTCTGTCTCCCGCGCGTGCCGCAATCGTTCGTGCGTCAGCATCGATTGCCTTTCCGCGCCAAGCCGTTCGACAGACAGTCGCTGTAATTCCTCTTCGGATTGGCGGACTTGCTCCCTGGCGGTTGTCCAGCGCGCTTCGGCATCCTGAAGCGCGCGACCGAGGTCGGAAGTCCTGCGTTCGAGTTCGCGGAAGTCGCGCCGCAAAGCCAGCGGGCCGGCGTTGGAGATCCTGCCGCCCGAAACCAGGCGGTGATGGTAGTGCTCTCCGCTGCGGGTTACAAAATGGCAGGTGGGATAGGCGGCGGCCAGCCGTTCGGCCGCCGCTGAATCCTCAACTACAAACGAGTTCGCCAGCGCCGGAAAAGCCAGATCGCCGTTCAAGCCCAGCCGCGGCTCAAAACGCACAAGCTCCTGAAGCGAAGCGACAACTCCCGCTTGCCGTCTTGCGTCCTGAGCTTCCCCGTGCAGCATTCCATGCGAGTGGTTGTTGGAGGAGAAGCTGCGAACAAAAAAGCCCGATCGTCCGCTCTTCTCGTTTTTGAGAAGCGCAATGCCGCTGCGCGCTTCATCCGGCTGCTCTACGACCACACAATCGAGCTCGGTCTTGAGGAATTCTTCCACGGCCTCTTCGTACCCCGGCGTCACTTCCAGGAAATCTGCAAGCACGCCGAG